>WTJH01000026.1 GCA_011524915.1 Flavobacteriales bacterium
ATCTGGGTCTATCGTTACGGGTGTTGGTGTCGCCAATGGCGGTGCTACATTCTCAGGGTCAAGTGTTTTAACTTCAAGTTTAGATTACATGATTGGCTCCCGCTCCGGGGGTACCAACAGAGAGTTTACAGCCGAGGTCTCTTCAAGTGTTAGTGGCTCCTCAAAGGTTATCTTTAACTTTACAAGATCAGACTCCAAATACATTCGCAAAGCTTTCAACACAAACCCGCAGCTTACAAATGCTAGGATTACCAACAATGTGCAGAGAAAGACTTATTTCCTAGGAGAAACTTTCGATCAGCATATTGACGAAATCTTGGGAACTTCTAATTCCTCTACAGCAGCTGCCATTGTAGAATTAAAATCAGCTGCCGCATCTTTGGATGGTGACGATTTTAAATACCAACTACAAGCTGCCGAGACACCATATGTTATATCTTGCCGTTTGTCTCCATCAGACGCAGCCACAAGGTTATTTAAGTTTGTCGCTCGCGGCGAGCCAGGGTCTTGGACAAACAAAAACATCAAAGTTTCCATTCAGGACGTTAAACGTTCTACAAATGAAGACGATGGTTACGGCACGTTCTCGGTTGTTGTTCGGCATATAAGTGATAGCGACAATGTTGTAAGAGTAATTGAGCAGTTTAATAACTGTAATCTAAACCCTAACTCTTTGGATTATGTCGCACGCAAGATTGGCGACTCCTATGAACAATGGGTTGAGTCCGATAGACGATATCGAGAGTACGGTAACTACCCGAATAATTCTCAGTATGTTTACATTTCCATGGATTCAGATGTTGACGCTGGCTTTACTAACCCAGCGCTACTTCCATTCGGTTTCGATGGTATAGTAAAATACGCCGATGAAAGCGGCCTCGGTTCCGGCTCCGCGCCGACAACGACTTCAAACTGGATTACAGGAAGTAATCTTGCGAAGCCTAACACTAACTTCTCTTCAGGTCCAATCATTGTTTCGGGTTCTGCCTTTACGGGTTCCGTTGCTTACCCAGCACCAGTCTTGAGAGTTAGCGCTTCTGATGGCAATCTATCCAACCCAACAGACGCTTACTTTGGATTCCAGACTGCTAGAACTGCTGGAAGCACTGTCTACGCTAGGTCTGTTGGAGACTTGCTGCACCCTAGAGGTGGAATTGTAGGGCAGTTTGTATCAGCTTCGGGTTACACCATTGAATACTCCGAAGGGTTTACATTAGACGATGTCTCAGGTTCAGGCGTTTATGTAAGTGGTTCTAGAACCTCTAACTCCTTAACATTCCTTAATGGTGCTGTTTCGGGAGTTCTAGACGCAGGATACGATCGCTTCACAGTTCCAATGTATGGCGGATTCGATGGTCTTGACATTACAGAGATGGATCCGTTTACAAAGGCTGCAATGCCAACAAGCCCGTCTGATACAACAAGCTACTCTTTCTTCTCTATCAGAAGAGCGATCGATTCAGTTGCAGACCCAGAGGTCGTTGAGATGAACTTGGCTTCTATCCCAGGACAAACACAGGAGGGTCTTACAACTCACTTGGTAAGAACTTGTGAAGATAGAGCAGATGCTTTGGCAGTTATTGATCTTCCAGATGCTTTCCAGCCAAGAGAAGAAGCCGAAGCAGTTGATCGCCTAAACACCGCCTCGACCATCAGAACATTAGTTAATGGTTTGCGCAATAGAGCACTTAACTCCTCATACGGTTGTGCTTACTACCCATGGGTCAGAGCCAGAGACACCATCAACGGTGCCTTCCTTTGGTTGCCACCATCCGTAGCGGCCATCGGCACATTCTCTAGCTCACAGCGTAGAACACAGGTTTGGTTCGCACCAGCTGGTTTCAACCGTGGTGGTCTAACAGAAGGATCTGCTGGTATCCCAGTTATCGATGTTGCCCACCAGCTTCGTCGCAAGGATCGTGACGATCTTTACAGTGCCAACATTAACCCAATCGCTAAGTTCCCAGCTGAGGGTGTTGTAATCTTCGGACAGAAGACACTACAGGTTACACCTTCTGCTTTAGATCGCATCAACGTTCGCCGTCTAATGATCTTTGTTAAGAAGCGCATCTCCCAGATTGCATCTGGCTTGCTCTTCGATCCAAACGTTCAACAGACTTGGAAGCGTTTCACAGCACAGGTTAACCCATTCTTGGCTGATGTTAAGACAAACTTTGGTCTTTCCGATTACAGAGTTGTTCTTGATGAGACAACCACAACTCCTGATCTTGTAGATAGAAACATTCTATACGCTCAGATTTACTTGAAGCCAACAAGAGCAATCGAGTTCATTGCGATTGACTTCAACATCACAAGAACCGGAGCATCGTTTGACGATTAACAAAACGCGGGGAGTTCCGGCTCCCCGCACTATATAATAATAGGACTACAGGAGATTACTTAAATGCCATTTTGGACATCAGCATTATCAGAACCAAGAAGAGGACATCGATTTTTACTTACATTGCCTAATTTGGCTTCCGTCGATGAGGCTTTCAGATTTGAACAGTACCTTGCTAAGACGGTTACAAAGCCATCTTATCAGGTAACTACCACCGAACATAAGTTTTTAGGAAACACTTACTACTACCCCGGTACCGTTACATGGGAAGCAGTTAACGCCACAATCGTTAATGCGATTAATCCAGATGGAAACAAGATTCTTTATGATGCTCTCGTAGGTTCCGGTTACCTTAAGCCTGATGTGCAGGAAGATGTTTTCTTCAACCCAGCACAGGCTCCAGGCACTGTAAACAAGTTTGATGCTGTTAACCAGTTAGGTAATGTTATTATTGAAGAGTTGAACGGTCAAGGTGGTTTGATTGGTACTTGGACACTTAACAATGCTTTCATTACTTCTGCTACATTCGGTAATTTAAGTTACGAAGATGATGGTATCCTTAATATTGAAATTGGTTTCCGCTATGATTGGGCTGATTACGAGGCTGGACCAGCAGTAGCGGCAGTGACAGCATTATAGTATAGAAAGAAGGTGATTTTTGTCACGCAGAAATAACTTAGAGCGGTTAGGCGCACCGCAACCAGACGCGCCAGCACCCCCCACATCAGAAGCAACAGACCTTTTCTCGTTTGTAAACCCAACAGAGTTTGTTGAGTTGCCGAGCAAAGGCTTGTTTTATCCAGAAGGGCATCCACTTCATAATCAGTCAGTTATTGAAATTAAACACATGACTGCTAAGGAAGAAGATATCCTTACTTCCGAGACGCTTCTTAAGCAAGGTCTTGCGATTGATCGTTTGGTTCGTTCAGTTATTGTTGATAAGTCGATAAACCCAGACACACTTTTGGTTGGTGATAAGAATGCTGTATTGGTTGCAGCCAGAATGACAGGCTTTGGTCCTTTTTATGAAGTAGGAATAACATGCCCAAGTTGCGGAAGTCAGAATGAAGCTTCTGTGAATTTGGCAGAGTTAGAAATAAAAGACTCTGATACTAGAGAGTTGCAAAGAGTTGATAATGGTTACTTGATACAGTTGCCTGTAACTAAAATAGAAGTGGTTTTCAGACTTCTAGTCTCTAAGGACGAGACTATCATAACCAAGATTCTTGAGCAACGCAAAAAGAAGCGACAGGTTGAAAGCATGTCAACCTTGCTGCTATCTAGCTTAATTTATTCTGCGAACGGTGTTACAGATCGTGATCAAATCGAGAGTTTAGTTGAAAAGCTTCCTCTGAGAGACTCACATTTTATAAGAGATACATATGATAGAATAAAGCCTGACATAGATATGACGCTAGATTTTGAGTGTTCATCTTGCTCTCATGGGGGAAAGGTGGGTATGCCGCTAACGGCAGAGTTTTTTTGGCCTAGACGGTAAATATCAAGAGGCAGTATACGAAGAGTTTTTCAATCTAAAGCACCACGGTGGGTGGTCCTTTACAGAGCTATATAATCTTCCCATTCCATTGCGCCGATGGTTCTTGGAAAGATTGGTTAAAGAATTTGAAAAGCAAAATGAAGAAATCAAAAAAGCAAGCCGTGGTAGATAACTGCGGCTTTTGCTGTTTGGGACTATTTACTACATTGCTTGAGGTTTTAAGATGAAAGAAGAAAAGATCATTATTAATTTAAATGAACCAATGTTGAACGAAGGAACATATTCCAAGTTTGCAGGACAGGTTCAAAAAATGATGTGGATGTTGTATGACGCCGGTATGGATATTCCCATAAGTATAATCGGCAGCCCCAATCAAGTATCATCTTTTATGGATTCCTTAAAAAGAGAAAAAAGGTATATGGATTCTTATATGAAGAATGGTCTGAGTGATCCAAAAACCTTAAATAACCGTTATGAGCTAGAGAGGTCTGTTAAGAAATTTGAATTGGAAACAGGACTTCGTTGGCCATTTAAAAACTAAAGGAGAATTATTTAAATGGCTATGACCCCCGGCGAGGTAGCGGCGCTCCGAAAAGCGATCGCGGAATTAAAAAGTGAACTCCGAGATCTTACTCCGGCTTTTGATGACCTAGACTTTACTGAACAACTTAAAGCATCATCGGCTGCCTTAACACAAACCATATCGAAGATGCGCCAGCTTCAAGATTCTTTGACTGAAGCTCAGGCAGCGTATGCGCTCAGCCT
>WTJH01000068.1 GCA_011524915.1 Flavobacteriales bacterium
ATCATTGACCAGATGGAAGCCGCAGGAATTGTAGGACCTTTTGAAGGCAGTAAAGCCCGACAAGTATTGGTCCCCGATTTGGTGGCACTCGATCAACTTTTAAATTCAAATTCGGAATGAAAAAATACAGCTGGATTTTACTTTTTAGCTTGAGTATGGCTTGGGGACAAACCGACCCTCAGGCAGCGGCACTACTGGAAAAAGTAGCCCAAAAAATTGAAGGGTACCAAACGGTAAGCTTTGATTTCTCCTATGCCCTTGAAAATATAGAAGAACAAATCCGACAGGAAAGCAGCGGGAAAGTGTGGCTGGAGGGTAATAAGTATCGTTTAGAATTTTTGGGGCTTATCCAATTGTTTGATACCGAGAAACTTTACACTATAGTTCCTGAAAATGAAGAAATCACCATTTCGGAACCCAGCGAAGAGGAAGAAGGTTTTAATCCCTCTAAGTTGCTTTACTTCTACCAAGAAGGATATGGATATCAGATGGATATCGTCCAAAATGTAATGGGAAGGAAAATTCAGTTCATCAGACTTAATCCTACCGAAGAAGACACCGATATAGACTACCTTTTATTGGGAATCGATGTCAATAGTTTAGACATCTATCGCCTGATCGAGATTGGTTCGAATGGAACAAGAACAACCCTTACCCTATTGGAACAATCCGAAAATCAAAGCTTCCCCCCCAGTACTTTTGTATTTAACGAAGCCGACTATCCCGGATATTATATCGACTAAGAACCCCAGCTGTGAAAATTATTGATCGATATATTTTAAAAAGTTATTTAACGCGCCTCATCAGTGTATTTGCGATATGCTTTTTAATTTTTATCGTACAGACGTTTTGGTTGTTTATCGATGAACTCGCGGGGAAAGGACTCGATTTTGTGATCATTTTACGGTTTTTGGTGTACTATTCTCCAAAACTGGTTCCATTAGTTTTGCCGCTTTCGGTATTGCTGGCATCGCTGATGACTTTTGGTACCCTTGCCGAAAACTATGAATTTGCAGCCCTAAAATCTACAGGTATTTCTTTGCAACGCGCCATGCGTTCCTTAGTCGTTTTCCATATGCTGATTGGTATTGGCACCTATTTTTTCTCCAATCATGTGATTCCTTATGGAGAATTAAAATCTTATAACCTTCGAAAAAACCTAGCTAAACTTAAACCGGCCTTAGCTATACGGGAAGGTATTTTTAATGAAATTGGACAGATCAATATTAAGGTAGCCGAAAAATCAGGTCCCGACGGGCGCTATCTTAAAGACGTAATCATCCATGAAAAAAGCCCGAATGGGAAGAATAATATCGTTATCAAAGCTGCCACAGGAGAACTTAAAAGCGAAACCACCGATGCCCTCCTCCAACTGGTACTCTACGACGGGAATAGATACGAAGAAATTCAGCCTAAAAAACTAAAAGAAAAGCAGCGCTTTCCCCATGCTCAAGTATCCTTTGAGCAATACACCATGAATATTGACTTATCCCAATTCAATAATGTAGATCTTTCAGAGGAACGCTACACCACCACTTATAAAATGCAGAAAGCAGACGAATTGCGGGTAAGTATCGATTCTTTGGAAAAGCAGTTTATAAATCAAAAAAGTGTTTTTAAGGATAACTTTTTAAGAACCTACAGCTATACCAAAATTCCAGAAGTGCAGGACAGTTGTATTCGTGTGACCAACGATATGCTAATCGGCCCCTTATATTATATGGCCGATACCAACTTGACCACTCGGATCCGGATGGTGCAAGATGCTAAAACTAGGATTCGGAATGCATCCACGAGCCTGAACAGTAAAAAAAGGACTTTTTTCCTGCTCCAAAAACGACTTAATGTCCACAAAACCACCTTACACGACAAATACACCCTCATATTTGGTTCTATATTTCTCTTTTTGGTAGGTGCTTCTTTGGGAGCCATTATCCGAAAAGGGGGAATTGGGCTTCCTTTGGTTTTGTCGGTACTCATTTTCCTGACCTACCATTACATTGGTTTGTTTGGAAAAAATGCTTCGGAAGACAACAGTATTAGTCCGTTTATGGCCAGTTGGATTTCCACTTTAATCATTGGACCTTTAGGATTATTTTTTGCCTATAGAGCCTCCAAAGACCGTGGACTTATGAATACTGATTTTATTACGGTACCCCTGCAAAACATCTTCCAAAACATTCGATCTTTTATCTTACTCAAATTTAAATTGCGATGAACAACCCAATCCAGTTAGATAGTATTCAAGACGCCATAGCAGATATTAAGGCAGGAAAAATCATCATTGTGGTGGACGATGCTCAACGAGAAAACGAGGGTGATTTTGTAGCTGCGGCATCGGCTATCACTCCAGAGATGGTCAATTTTATGGCCACTCATGGCCGTGGACTTATTTGTACACCACTGACCGAGGAGCGTTGTCGCGAAATACAATTGGATCGGATGGTAGTTAATAATACCGATCCCATGGAAACCGCATTTACGGTTTCGGTTGACCTGAAAGGTCATGGAGTCACTACCGGAATCTCTGCTAGTGATCGAGCCAAAACCATACAAGCATTGATCGATCCCAAGACACAAGCGCACGAATTGTCCCGTCCCGGACATATCTTCCCGCTGATTGCCAAAAACGGAGGTGTTTTGAGACGTACAGGACATACGGAAGCTGCCATAGACTTTGCGCGTTTAGCAGGTTTCCCCCCAGCCGGTGTTATCGTTGAAATCATGAATGAAGACGGGACCATGGCCCGATTGCCACAATTGGTCGAAGTAGCCCAAAAATTTGATTTAAAACTGGTCTCTATAGAAGATCTGATTGCTTACCGCCTGCAACACGACAGTCTGATTGTTCGAAAAATTGATACGGAAATTCAGACTCGTTTTGGAAAATATCGCCTGCGTGCATACCAGCAAACTACCAATCAAGAAGTCCATTTAGCCTTGAGTATAGGCACCTGGGAACCCGAGGAAGAGGTATTGACACGGATCCAATCGACCCGCTACGACAACGACCTGCTCACGGCCCTTGCTGCCGACCAGGAAACCGCTCTTGAACCTGTGTTTAAGCGAATTAATAAAGAAGAAAAAGGGGTGATTATATTCATCAACCGCAAACAAACTCCCGACAATCTCTTGGCGCGTATTCAGGCTTTAGATGCCCTTCAAAAAGAAGGAGAATTCAATACCGTACCTCCTATGGCCATGGACGATAGAGATTTTGGAATAGGAGCTCAAATCCTACACGATTTAAATGTGAAAAATCTGAGAGTATTGACCAATTCGGACATTAAAAACCGGGTGGGTCTGCACGGTTATGGATTGAATATTGTCAGCAATGAAGCCTATTAGGCAATTGTCCATAAGCGAACAGCCATGAAACTAATCATTACTAGCAAGGCGTAGCGCACTACCCGATCCCCTTTGCGGACCGACCATCGACTCGACCACCAAGCCCCAAACCAGGTGCCTAGAGCCAACCAAGCTCCTTTGATCCAATCGACTTGGCCGTGGTATGCAAATACGCCTAAAGCAAAAACGGAATAGATCAAAACCAGCATCACTTTAGTCGCATTGGTTTTTACCAAACTCAAATGATTCCACCGGTGAAGCAAGAGGATAATTAAAAAACCTATACCGGCATTGATAAAGCCCCCATAAATACCCAACAGAAAAAAAAGAACGATAGAAATCCACAAGGCTTTTCCGTGCTGATTTTCGAGTATGTTCGTTTGTTCTTTTTGGGGATTAAACACGATCAATATTCCCACGACTGCCATCAAAACAGCTAAAATGCGATTGAAGGATTTGGGGTCGATTTCTACAGCAATTTGCGCCCCTAAAAGCGCTCCTAAAGTAGCCGAAATCCCATAATAGAACACATAAGGATAGTTAGAAACCCCTTTGCTTTGAAAGCCTAGAGTTCCAGAAAGAGACTGGACCACAATAGCAATTCTGTTGGTTCCATTGGCCAAGGCAGGAGGAAGTCCCATAAAAATTAAGAGCGGAAGTGTGAGCAGCGACCCTCCCCCAGCAAGGGTATTGATGATCCCGACCACAAAGCCTGCAACAATGAGCACTATATTCTCCCCGTAAGGTCCTAGGAAATCCATGGCACGAAGGTACAGTTTTCCCGAGTGCTGCAAGCGAAAAAGCTTTAATAGCCCGGATTTTGTTCCACTACACCTTGCTGAACGGAACTTTCCGGAATGGGTAATATATATTGGGTGGGGCGAACTACAGCGGGCTTATAACTACTGATATCAAGCCATCCAAAACAGCATAACGAATCATATCGATCCAAGGAATTCCATTTTCTGTTCCTAATTCTTTTAATTTTTCGATACGGATCGCTTCCAATAGTTCTGCAGAAGTATCTGCGGTGGTTCGAGGCACCTGCGCCCGATCTTGAATGGGATGTAAATAAGCCGTGACTTGGTCGGCAGCAGCTCCCTGGCGGGCAAGAACTTCCGCTGCAATCAAGTATATTTCAGCCAAGCGAATAAAATAGGATGTAGAATCTCCTCCAATAA
>WTJH01000116.1 GCA_011524915.1 Flavobacteriales bacterium
ACACCTAGCCCACCAAACTCTGTACTCCCAAACGATAGGAATTGAGGCCAAAGCCAACAATCAGGCCTTTGGCATTGGGAGTAATATAGGATTGGTGTCTAAAATCTTCGCGGGCAAAGGTGTTGGAGATATGAATCTCGATCACAGGAGCGTCTATGGCCTTAATGGCATCTCCTATGCCCACCGAAGTATGCGTATAGGCGGCGGCATTGAGTAAAATTCCATCCGTAGAAAAGCCTACCCGATGCAATTCGTCTATGAGTTCTCCTTCGATATTGGACTGAAAATAACTAAAGGTCACTTCTGGAAATTCGGCTTGCAATTGCTCATAGTAGTCTGCAAAGGTTTGCGCCCCATAGATATTGGGCTCGCGAGTTCCCAAAAGATTGAGATTTGGTCCGTTGATGATGGCTATTTTGCTCGGCATAGATTTTGCTTCAGGCTGTAAAAGTAATTGATTATTTTTAAGCCTAAGGAAGCATGCGTTGGGAAATAGCCATACAAGATTTTTTACACTACCTTAGAATTGAACGAGGCCTAGCGGAGCACACCCTAAACAGCTACCGTTTAGACCTTTTAGCCCTGGAACGATTTTTAGAACACTACAAGATCCCAGAAACACCTATCGATTGTAGTCCCGAAACCCTACAAGCCTTTATTTACGAATCGGCCAAAGAACTCAAACCCAGTTCTCAGTCCCGAAGGTTATCGGGGCTGAAAAGCTTTTTTGACTACCTTATTTTTGAAAATTACCGCAAGACCCATCCAACACTTCTGATCGAATCTCCCAAACAAGGGCGTTATCTCCCAACGGTATTATCGCTAGCAGAAATTGATGCCATGATTGCACAGATCGATCTGGGGCATCCGCAAGGCTACCGAAATCATGCCATTATTGAAATGCTTTATGGCTGTGGCCTTCGGGTGAGCGAATTGGTGGAGCTGCAACTGTCTCAATTGTTTTTTGAGGAAAAATTAGTGCGGGTTCAGGGGAAGGGCAATAAACAGCGGTTGGTTCCTTTGGGAAAAATCTGCCAACAAACCCTTCACAGCTATTTCGAAAATACCCGGATACAGCAAAAAATAGCAGCTGAATATAGCGATACGGTGTTTTTAAACCGAAATGGCAAACAACTGACACGAGCCATGATATTTACCGTGGTTCGAGATTTGGCACAAAAGGCAGGGATCCAAAAAAAGATCAGTCCGCATACCTTTAGGCATTCTTTTGCCACGCATCTGATCGAAAATGGAGCCGATCTGCCCAGCGTTCAAATGCTATTAGGGCACGAAAGTATTACCACCACCGAGGTATATACGCATTTAAGTACGCAACACTTACAGCAAGTGATGTTGGCACACCATCCGCATGGAAAGCTCACCTAAGCCTCTACAGCGGGCATCACCAAACGAAAACCTTCTCCGTGAATATTCAATATTTCCACTTCCCCATCGGGCTTGAGATATTTTCTCAATTTGGCAATATAGACATCCATACTCCTAGAAGTAAAGTAGTTTTCGTCTCTCCAAATTTTGTTTAGAGCAACTTCTCGAGGCAAAAGGTCATTGGCATGGAGGACCAACAAACGCAAGAGTTGATTTTCCTTAGGAGATAATTTGATGGAGTCCTGACCGGGAGCTTGGAGGGATCTCAATTTAGAGTTGTAGTCAAAAATTCCTACTTGAAACTCAAAAGCTTCGGACTCTGGAATTTGAGATACCTTGCGGCGGTTGAGAATGGCTTTAATTTTGGCCAACAAGACTTCCGAATCAAAAGGCTTGGTCAGATAATCGTCTGCCCCTATTTTAAATCCGCGAAGCATATCTGTTTTCAGAGATTTAGCGGTTAAAAATATCAGGGGAACATCTTCGTTGATTTCTCGAATTTCTTTGGCTAAGGTAAACCCATCTTTGTAGGGCATCATCACATCTAAAATACAGAGGTCAAAGGATTCTTTTTGAAATTTTTCGAAACCTTCAATTCCATTTTTAGCTAAGGTAATTTTGTAGTCGTTTAACTGCAAATAATCCTTTAGGATACTCCCGAAATTGGGATCGTCTTCAACAAGTAAGATTTTTTTAATGTCCATAGGCATAGGGTTTTAAATAGTTTTTGGGGTAGTTAAGGGAAAGGAAATGGTAAAGGTTGTACCCTTTCCTTTTTTACTTTCAAGGTCGATTTTGGCTTGGTGCAGATCGGCTATTTTTTTAACATAGGACAGCCCAAGACCATGGCCTTTTATGTTGTGAATATTTCCGGATTGTTCCCGGTAAAAACGGTCGAAAATGAGTTTTTGGGTCGAATGATCCATTCCCATTCCCTGATCTTGTACCTGGAGCAAGACTCGGTCGTTTCGGGTTTGCGTGCTGATGCGTATCTGTGGGGCTCCCTCCGAATATTTGATGGCATTGTCTAATATATTTACCACCACATTGATCAGGTGATTTTTGTTTCCAAAAATCCAAACAGAACTGTCTTGTAGGTCCAAATCTATATTTCCCTTTCGGTTGTTGATCAATAGGGTGATGTGATGTACTGCCTCTTCAACAACTTCATGAAAGTCGATTCGTTCCTTTTCTATGGGATTGGCAGAACGGTCCAATTGAGATATTTGAAGGACAGTTTCTACCTGAGATAACATGCGGCTGTTTTCTTCTCGAATAAGGCCCAAATATTTTTGTACGCGATCCTCGTCCTGACGGGCTTTGGTATTGGAAATCGCATCCAAAGCCAAATTGATGGTGGCTATAGGAGTTTTAAACTCATGGGACATATTATTGATAAAATCCGTTTTCATCTCCGAAATTTTCTTTTGGCGAATGATTTGATACAGCGCACTGGAAGACATAAAGATGATAAATAGGGTCAGGAAAACAGAAATACCTGCCACCCCAAATAAAGAGCTCATCACATAGCGTGCTTTATCGGGGAAAGCCACCTGAAGCTGGTAGGGGCTTTTGCCCTGTTCGTCCACAAAAATGGGGACTTTATACATGGGCCCCATGGGCTGTTCGGAATATTGGAGCGAACGTACTTTGGTGGTGAGTGGACCGCTATATATTCCAAAAACATAGGGAATCAGGATGTCTTTTTTATGAAGTTCGCGCTCCAAGAGTTCCCGAATTTCCGCTGCGTTGACGCGTTTGTGGATGGGCAATGTATTGGCATATGCACGGATCGCGTCTCTGTATAGCACCAAATCCAGGCTTTTGATCCGATCGACCTCCCGGATTTTTTGAATGGAAGAAGATCGAATATTTTCTCGATTAAAATTATCCGTATTGATTTTATTGATAACGGTAGCCGTCTTGACCTGTTTGTAATCTCTATACTGGGTACTGTCGTAGACATTCAGATCGGGATCATCGGAGGGCGGATTGATGGAGATGTTATAGTCTTGTTCTAAAATTCCATAGCTGTAGAAGGTGGATAGATTGGAAGACTTATCCTCATCCATAAACAAAAAGATATCTGTGAAATTTGCTCGGTTGGGTTTTCCCACAGAATCCACCATCTGTTTAAGTAAATAGATGTAGTCCGAAATTTCTCGCTCCTGAATTTCAGAAGCTACTGCATCCAAGGATTGTTCCACGGCTAAGGCAAATTCTTCTTCCTTGGTTTCCCATGCCGATCGCATCCAAAACACTTGGACCATGATTACCCCCACAATGGAAAGAATCATAAAGCCTACCAACACAATAAAATAATGTTTTTTCAACTGCTATACTTCGAAGGTTCTACTACAAAAATGTTAAAAAAATAAAAGCTGTGGTCTAAAGAGTATGTTAATACCCACGAACTTCTTCCAGAATTTTCTGGAGTTGTAGCTCTGTTTGGTCCCAATCTATATTGACGACTTCCCAGTCGGCGTAAGGTTTTTTTTGAGCATCTGTCCATTGGTTTTTAATACGTTGATATACCTGTTCGGCTTGTAAACCATCGCGTTGACAGACCCGTTCTACTCGAATCTCTTCCGGAGCAGTCACCAAAATCACTCGATCGCATTTTTGGTATCCCCCCGATTCTATCAGAATCGCAGCCTCCTTAAACAACAGGGCCGCATGCTGGTTTTTTATAAATCGTTCAAAATCCTCTCGAACCGCAGGATGTACAATTCCATTGAGTTTTTCCAAGATGCTTTTGTCCTGAAAAGCCATGGAAGCAATCAGCTTTCGATTCAGGTGGCCCTTAGCCGTAAAAGCATCTGGGCCGATAAGGTCAATAATTTTGGAACGTAAACTGGGGTGTTTGACCATAAGTTTTTTGGCTGCCTGATCGGCCAAATAAACCGGGTAGCCCTGAGCCGCAAAAAAAGAAGCCACTTTAGACTTGCCACTACCTATACCGCCTGTAATCCCGATGATTTTCATATCTATACTTCCAATAGTTTAATTTAAGGAATAAATATTTAATCGCGACGTATTAAATATTGTACCTGAGCAGGCTCTATTCGGACAGGCATACAGCGCTTGGGTAAACTTTGAAGCTCTACAGGGATTTGAAGCTTGTCGACCGAACGCTTTCTAAAATCAGCAACTAAGCGGAGTTGATTTACAGGAAAATCGACTGCATCATCTAAAGGAATCTGATATACCAGCTGAGCTTTGGGTGGGTAGAGACGAATTCTAGTGTCGGAAGTTAGCCCCAGGGGAATGATCTCTAAATCGATTCGTTGCTCCACAAAACGCAAAGCTGTTCCAGAAAAACGAAATTGAGTTGCACTTAAGCGAAGTCCTGCAGGTTCAGCTATAGAAGTATCTACTGTAAAAGGCCCATGAGACAGTTGTTTGCGAAGTGTAGGCAGCTTCCAGTAGGTCATAGAATCTACTGCATTGGAATCTCCGCTGACCCAAATACTGTCCGGTTCTATGGTTCCTTTTTCGAAAAGTCGATATCCAGAATCGAATGTCAGATCGAGATCCCAGCGTATCGGTATTTTCTTGGTAAGACGAACATCAACTTGCCATCGACTTGGATATAAACTCCATTGTAATAAGCGAACAGACTCTGGAAACTGAGCCTCTACTATTCCTTTTTGAAACAATTCCCCTAAGCGTAATTGCTGATCTTCGTAGGTGAGTGATTTAAAGGGAATCTGGATAGGCTTTGGGCTTAAATGCATCAGGAGCAGGTCTAACCCACTCCCTTCTACATTTAAGGTAAATTCAGAGGCCGTTCGGACCGATAAACTATCGGGAACTTCTGCTAAAAGTACCGGCAATTGAACTGCAGTCTTGTAGGTATTGGACAATTTGGTTACGGTCCAAATCACCACAGACAACAACACAAACAAAAGCAAAAAGGAATTTTTTCCTGTCCAGCTTCGATTGCGTTGGGAGCTTGGCATCTTAAGCTTTAGATTCCATCAGTGCATCAATCACTTCTTGGCTTACTCCTACATGGGAAAAACCACCGTCGTGAAAGAGATTTTGCATGGTTACTTTACGGGTATAGTCCGAAAACATCGCAACTGTATAGTCGGCACATTCGGCTGCTGTTGCATTTCCGAGAGGAGAAGTCAGTTCGGCATATTCCAAAAAGCCATCCAAACCTTTCACCCCTTTTCCTGCGGTAGTCAAGGTTGGAGATTGAGAGATGGTATTGACCCGTACTTTTTTGTCTTTTCCAAAAAAGTATCCGAAACTTCGAGCAATAGACTCTAAATAGGCCTTATTGTCCGCCATATCGTTATAATTCGGGAAGGTACGTTGGGCTGCGATATATGATAAAGCAACAATACTTCCACCAGCATTCATAGCATCGGCATGATAAAGAGCCTGTAGAAGTTTGTGAAAAGAAACAGCAGATACATCCCAGCCTTTGGTCAGCCAATCGTGGTTGAGATCGGTGTAGGGTTTTCCTTTACGGACATTAACAGACATCCCGATGGAATGAAGGACAAAATCAATTTTACCTCCAAAATGTTCTAGGGTCTGATCGATTAGACTTTTCAGGTCTTCCATTTTGGTAGCATCAGCAGGAATCAAGGGAGCCTGAGTGGCTTCTGCCAACTGATTGATGGTTCCCATACGGAGCGCCACCGGGGCATTGGTAAGTACAAAAGACCCGCCAGCCGCATGAACGGCTTCAGCAGTTTTCCAAGCGATAGACTGATCGTCTAAAGCACCAAAAATAATTCCTTTTTTTCCAGATAAAATGGGATGATTCATATAGCGTTCGTTTGATTTACAAATTTAAGATAAAAGTTCTTTTGCCTGATCCAGAGCAGCTGTTGTAATGGCATGACCGGATAGCATTTGGGCGATTTCTTGTACTCTTTGATCGGTGGTCAATTCTTTTACTCGAGTACGTGTTTGTCCGTCGTAGGGCTCTTTGTACACTTTAAAATGTTGTACGCCCTTGGCTGCCACCTGAGGTAAATGTGTAATGGCAAAAAGTTGCATATGTTTCCCCATAGCTGCCATGATATGTCCCATCCGATCGGAGATATTCCCGGAAACACCGGTGTCAATTTCGTCAAAAATGAGGGTGGGTAGATGTTGATGCTCCGCTAAAATGGATTTTATGGCTAACATAATTCGGGAGCGTTCTCCTCCCGAAGCTACCTCTTTAAGGGGCTGAAAGCGGCTTCCCAAATTGCCAGCAAACATAAATTCTGCTGTATTCATTCCAAAAGCACCAAAAGAATCAACCGTTTCCAATTGGACTTTGAACTGTGCATTTTCCATCCCCATCCAAGTCAATAGTTGCTGCATTTGGGATTCAAAATCAGGAATAATTGCCTCCCGCGATTGGTGTAAACGCAGCCCTAAGTCTTTTAGTTGAGCTTCCAAACTTTGGAGCTGTTGATTCAGCCGGGTCAGATGTCCTTCAAAGTCAGCAGCATATTCTAGGGATTGTTCTAATTCGGACTGATAGGTAAGGAGTTCTTCTACCGTTTGTTTTTGATGTTTCTGCTGTAGGTGGTAGATGGTTTTTAATTGTTCTTCTGCGGTTTGAAGAGCCTCAGGGTCTCCTTCTAAAGTTTCATAAAGATGCTCCAAAGATCGATACAAGTCTTCCATTTCGGTCAGGAGTCCTTGTGCCTGTCCTGCCGATGCTTCCCATTGACTTGATTTTTGACTGGCTTGTTGCAAAAGAGATCTTAGGCGATGCATCTGATCGCTGATGCCATGCTCCTCAACGGAAAGTAATTGGAGTGCTTCCGAAATATGTTCTCGGATCGCGTCTACCTGTGATAAGGAAGAAACCCGCTGCTCTAGGGGTTCTTGCATCCCTGCCACCAGTTGTGCCGCCACCAATTCTTCGTAAATAAAAGTTTTATACTCGTGATCTTGGGAGGATTGCTGTTGCTGCATCAACAGTTGATCCCGCTCTTTTGTTATCGATTTATAAGACGCTAGCTCTGCAGTATAGTGCTGCCTGATCTCTGTATTTTGAGCCAAAGCATCTAGAACCTGAAAGATATAAGCTTCTTGGACAATATTTTGGGTTTCGTATTGGGTGTGTACATCAATCAGCGATGAACTCAACTGTTCCAAAACTTGAAGGGTTACGGGGGTGTCGTTTATAAAAGCTCTGGATTTTCCGTTGGGATTGATTTCCCGTCGAAGAATCGTTTCGTCTGCGTAATCTAAATCGTGCTGTTCAAAAAAGGGGGTTAAATGCAACTGATCGATCTTAAAGGTGGCCTCGATGATACATTTTTGGGCGGTGTTTTTGAGGACTTTAAGATCGGCACGTTTCCCTAACACCAACGATAAGGCTCCCAAAAGGATGGATTTCCCCGCACCTGTTTCACCCGTAATGGTGGTTAAACCAGAATCAAATCCCAAGTCGAGATGATCGATTAAAGCATAGTTAGAAATCCGGAGATTGTTGAGCACAGGGTAATGAATTGTAAACCTCAAATATAGGAGTCTTCCTCCCTTTTGTCAAGATTTCGTTTAGCGTATTTTACGCCATTTGGGATTAAAAAAGGGTGCTATTTGTTGCAAGTCACTTTTGAGTCCCTGAGAATCGACCTCAGGTCCATCCCTAAATATTTCCACGATTTCATCGGCTTTTGCATCAAAAAATACCTGAAGTAAAAATGCATTGGGTCGGCGATCATAAATCTGTTTAAGTTCCTGAATGGCTTCAATAATCGCCTTTTTGGCTTCCAGAGGATCAGAAGATAACTGATCGATTCCTTTCCGATGATAGATATATAGAGCCTGCTGAAAGGGCCTAAATGTATTGGATTGAAGTTCGTCTATCAACCAAAAGCGATTCCTGTTCCCTTCGTTTTGGCGCCAGCCTCGAAAACCACTGTTTTGGGCAAGATTTAAAATGCGCTGAGCTTGTTCGAAGTATGCGTCCCCTCCCTGAGGCGAAAAACTTGCCGCATCTAGGCCTAATGTTATGTAGGCATAAAACCCGAAGAGGGATACTAAGTTTGAATCAAAAGTAGCTGCATTGAAAAACAGCGGTTGAAATTCTTGATAGATGAATTGTACATCTTTATCTAAAAAATTAAATACAGGACTGCTGTAATTGGTTCCATAGGCAGGCCTCTGCGACTGAATTTGAAGGGTTCCTTCGAACCGATCAGCCGAATAATTTTTAATATTAATCACAAAACTACATTGAATCCGCTCCTCATTTTTAAGGCTTTGGGAGGTCCATACTTGGGTGCTGAAAAAATCCTTGATGGATCGTTCTAAAGTCGTGAAAATTTGTTGGTTGGTCTGGTTGACTAACTCGGCATTTAAAACCAATTCGACTTGCAGTTCCTGACTACTCAATAGCTGAGTGGTGCAAAGCAAAAAAATGGAATACAACTGCTTAATCGACATCGCTAATGAGTTCTTCCCAAAGTTGGTGGGCCAATTCTTTTTTGGACTGAAGGGCAAAAGGGATTTGCTGCTCATTTTTATAAATTAAGGTCACTTGATTGGTATCCCCAAATCCAGCTCCAGGGTCGTTCAATGAATTTAAAACGATGGCATCTAGGTTTTTCGTATGTAATTTTAAAGATGCTTGATGAATTTCATCTGCTGTTTCCAATGCAAACCCGATCAGCATTTGCTGCTTTTTACGCTCTCCCATAGAGGCCAGAATGTCTGGGGTTGGGGTTAGTGAAATCTGATCCAGTCCTCCCTGATTTTTTTTGATTTTTTGATCTTTTTTATCAGAGGGTTTGAAATCAGCGACCGCTGCTGCTGCAATAGCATAATCTACATCGGCGTAATACTGATGTACGACGGTATACATTTCTTCAGCGGACTGTACCCGATGAATATTGATATTTGGATGCTGGGCATCTAAAGCTGTAGGACCACTGATGAGATGTACTTGGGCACCTCTAAGGGCGGCAGCCTCTGCCAGAGCAAATCCCATTTTTCCGGAAGAAAAATTACCGATAAAACGGACAGGATCAAGGGCTTCATAAGTGGGTCCGGCAGTAATCAACACCTTTTTGCCTGCTAAGGTATTTGCGTTTGGACGAAAAGCCTCTAAATGCTCAACAATAAGCTCAGGTTCTAGCATACGACCTTTGCCTTCTAGTCCACTTGCCAAAAAACCCTCACCCACAGGGAGAACCTGATGGCCTGAAGCCTGCAATTGTTCTAAATTTCGCTGATTGGAAGCATGTGCATACATGTCTAGGTCCATAGCGGGCGCCACAAATACGGGACATGTAGCGGAAAGATAGGTCGCAATTAAAAGGTTGTTACACTTGGCATGGACCATGGCCGACAAGGTATTGGAAGTAGCCGGAGCAATCAGGAAATAATCTGCCCATTTCCCTAGAGCTACATGATCATTCCATTGGGAACCCCCGGACGGAGCAGCTGCAGTAAAATGAATATAAACTTCATTTTGACTCAGGGTTGCCAAGGTAAGAGGAGTAACAAATTGCTGCGCATCTGGAGTCATCAGCACTTTCACCTCGGCTCCTCTTTTTTTCAGAAGTCGAACCACCAAAGGAATTTTATAGGCCGCAATACCGGCGCTAATTCCAATGAGGATGTTTTTGCCTTTTAGGCTAGACATTTAAGATTCCGTTTCGTCTGTATTTCTGTGGTAAACACGATCGCTTAACCACTCTTCGATAGCAAGCGCATGAGGTTTGGGTAAACGCTCATAAAAACGAGAAACCTCGATCTGTTCTTTGTTTTCGAAGATTTCTTCCAGGCTTTCGTTGTGGGTTGCAAATTCATCCAATTTTTCGTGCAACTCTTTCTTGATGTCAAGATTGATTTGCGAACTTCTCTTGGCAATTATTGAAATCGCCTCGTAGATGTTTGAGGTATCGGCTTCAATAGCTTCACGGTTATAGGTTTTTGTGCTTACCGAGGCTTCAGTGGAACGATATTTAGTCATAATCTAGAAGTATAGTTTAAGGTGTCGTAAGTGTATCAAAACCCTTCTTCAGGTCTTGTGCTTTTTCAATTTTAGTGCTTAAATCATCCAAAAAAATGGTGTCTGGATAATAGCGGATAATTTTTTGATGCAGTTCGAATAATTCATTCAAACGGTCCAATTGCTTGGAAGGAATACTGTTCACCGCAATTTCATAGTGGGCCAGAAAATGGAAATACATGGCTTCCTCTCTAAACTTGGTTCCGGGGAAGCTCCCTATAAAGTTGTCAAAAGCCACGATACAAGCTCTGAAATCTCTGATGGTATGGTACTGTTTGGCAACTTCAAAGGCCTTTTTTTCGAGTTTGGTTTGTAGCTCAGCGATCATTTGGTTGGCCTCCACTACCCGCTCCGAATTGGGATAGGTATCCATAAATAGCTGAAGTTTCTCAATGGCCGTATTGGTGTCTTTTTGATCTAAACTGTATTTGGGAGATACTTCGTAGTAAGCTTTGGCCGCTTTAAACTTGGCTTCTTCTACCCGCTGGCTGCGTGGATAGGTTTTGACGAAGTTTTCAAATTGATAAGCCGCCAAAAAATAATCTTCGTTTAAGTAGTAGGTGTCTGCAAAAAAGAATATAACCCGTTCGGCCTGGGGCTTCCCTCTATAGGCAGGAACAATCTGTTCAAAAAGTCGATTGGCTTTTCTGTGTTCGCCCGCATTGTAATATTTTTCAGCCTCTTTGTATTTCAATCCCATATCGTCTCCATTCAGGAGTTTCTGATAAGGACTACAAGAGCTGACCGTATATAGGACTAACAATAAAGAGATGGATCTCATATTCATGCGGCAAAAATACAAATAAAAAAAGGATTGCCAGCCTATCGAAAATGTTAATCCTAAAGGGCTTCTAAAGCGGATTGCTGAGAGGTTTTAGCTAATTGTTCTTTCAATTCGGTACTTGCCTCAACCAACGGAAGACGTAGATGTGGAGTTAGATAACCAAATATTTCCAAAAGCGCTTTGATACCCGTGGGATTTCCCTCTTTAAATATGAGGTCGATGCTGGGCTGGAAAGATTCATACAAAGGGCTTTGTTCGAAATTAGGGTCGGTCTGACTCAAGGCTAATAATTCCTGAAAGGGTTTAGGATATGCATTTCCAATAACAGAAATACAGCCTACACCTCCCTGATGCATCAGAAAAGGAGCCAGATGATCATCCCCAGAAATCACTAAAAACCCTTCCGGAACGGAAGCGATCAGATCGAGGATTTGAGCGGTCGAACTTGTAGCCTCTTTGATCCCGATAATATTGTCATGAGATGCTAAAGCAACTACAGTCTCTGGCAGCATATTTACACCCGTTCGAGCTGGAACGTTGTACAATAACACCGGCTTAGGAGAGCGATCTGCTAAGGCCGTATAGTGAGCTATCAGCCCCCTTTGTGAGGGTCGATTATAAAATGGGGTAACCGAAAGAATGGCTTCAAAATTGGAAAAATCCCACTGGTCGAATTCCTCTAGTAAAGCTTGCGTATTGTTCCCCCCAAGTCCTAAAACCAAGGGAATTCTCCCTTGACTTACGTCAACAACATGGGATACGATTTTTTGTTTTTCTGCAAAACTTAAGGTGGGCGTTTCGGCTGTAGTTCCCAAAACAACTAAATAGTCTGTTCCGGCATCTATATGCGCAAGCACCAATCGACCTAAAGCGGTATAATCGATTTCTCCTGTCTTATCCATTGGAGTGATCAAGGCCACACCTAATCCGTATAAATTTTTCATGCAGACGCTAATATGGGCTTTAAATATTTCGGAAGTTCCCGCCCTAGGGTTTCTTCTTCGGTTAATTCAAAATTAAATATGATATGATTTAAACGGGAATCTGTTCGGGCAAACCCCAAGCGAATTCCGGCTTTAATCTTTAAGCTTAGATAGTTTAGCAGTACATCAGAGTCATTGAAATAATTAAACATAAGATCCACCGGAAAACTACAGAAGCGCGAAGCGTCTTGGGGCAAAATTCCCCGAAAATTAATATCCTCAGGTGCCAAGACAAAGTGGTTGTGAGATTCTTCAATACCGGGAATATCGGCTAGTGTAAAAAAACGCAAGCGGTCTTTTGATATCCCTAAAAGCTTTACTAATAGCTGTTGACTTTTGACCGGCATGGGCTGTGATGCCCGTTGTAAAACCAAAACATCCTCTACTGGAAATTGGAGAGCTACCTGCTGGAGCGCTTTTTTTCGGAGCGCCCGCTGGTTTCTCAAATGAAGGATGGATTGCCGAAGCCGTTTAATCATGTGACAAAAATAGAAAGTCCTGAATGACTTCTCTGCTTAAGCATGCTTTTCCACAAAAAAAAGTAACGTAATGTTAGTTTTCAAACATTATCCTAGCTCAAGTTTGTCTAGGAAAGTGGTTTCATCCCAAATGGGTACTCCTAAAGTATCCGCTTTGGTACGTTTGGATGGCCCCATCCCTTCTCCCGCCACAACCGCAGTTGTTGTTTTGGAAACTCCACTTTGAAGTATTCCGCCGGCTGCCTCGATTTTTGCTTTTATCTCTTCACGCGAATGGTTTTGGAAGACCCCTGAAACCACAAACTTTTTTCCATTGAAAAGATTGTTGTCGACCGTCTGGATTTGTTCTTGTTCCATGGTCAACCCATGCATCTTGAGTTGTTCTATAAGATTTCGATTTTCGGATTGTTGCCAAAAATCTACCAAACTGTGAGCAATGCGTTCTCCGATTTCGTCCACTTGGATCAAGGTATCTATGTCGGCTTGCATCAACTGGTCCATGGACCCAAAATGACGGGTCAGTTTTTTAGCTACAGTTTCTCCAACATAACGGATTCCTAGACCGAATAATAACTTATGAAAGGGTTGATCTTTTGATTTTTGAATTCCGGCAATCAAATTTGCTACCGACTTTTCTGCCATTCGCTCAAGCGGCAAGAGTTGTTCGGCAGTTAGGCTGTACAAGTCCGCACAATGCTCAATCAATTGATGATCGAATAATAATTGAACCGTTTCGGCTCCCAAGCCGTCAATATCCATTGCCTTACGAGAAATAAAATGCTGAATTTTACCCACACGCTGGGGTGGGCATCCTAAGGCATTGGGACAATAATGCTGGGCTTCACCAGCTATCCGAACCAATGGTGTTTCGCACTCCGGACAACGATCAATAAAACGTATTTGATCTTCTATCCGCCCCCTTTGTTCGGAGACAACACCGACAATTTTGGGGATAATTTCTCCTCCTTTTTCCACCAAAACGGCATCTTGAAGTCTTAGATCTAACTTTTCAATTTGATCTTGATTGTGGAGGGAAGCCCGTTTAACGGTTGTCCCAGAAATAAGAACAGGTTCGAGATGCGCAACCGGAGTTATGGCTCCTGTGCGCCCCACTTGATAAGAAACCTTTTCTAAACGACTCTGGACTTGTTCCGCTTGAAATTTATATGCAATAGCCCAACGCGGCGCTTTCGCAGTAAATCCAAGGGCCTGTTGTTGTTCTAAACTGTTCACTTTGATAACGATCCCGTCGATTTCAAAAGGGAGGTCTTTTCGGGTTTTATCCCAATGGCTAATAAAATCTAAAACCTCGGATAAAGAATGGGCTAAACGAGCCGAATCCGGAACTTTAAAACCCCACGAACGGGCCTGCTGTAGTGCCTCCCATTGGGTTTTGATGGGCAAGTCATCCCCTGCTAGGGCGTATAAAAAACATTCCAAAGGCCGTTCTGCAACTAAGCTACTGTCCTGAAGTTTTAAAGAGCCTGATGCGGTATTACGGGGATTCATATAAGGTGGCTCCCCAGCCGCAATTCTTTTGGCGTTCATGGCTTCAAACCCTTTCCAGGGTAAAACTATTTCCCCTCTAATTTCAAATAATTCTGGAGGATTCCCTTGCAATTCCAGTGGAATAGTTGGGATGGTTTTAAGGTTTTGAGTCACATCATCTCCTTGGGTTCCATCTCCACGAGTAAGTCCCTGCTGTAACTGTCCTTGGACATAGGTTAAACTTATGGAAGCCCCATCGAATTTAAGCTCACAGGTGTAGCTTAAGGGGACATCATCGCCCAGGCGTTTTAAAATTCGCTGCTCCCATTGCTGCAACTCCTCGGAAGAGTAGGTATTATCCAAAGAGTACATCGGGAAACGATGCGCTTTGGTTTCAAAGTTTTTGGTAAAACCACCTCCAACCCTCTGTGTGGGCGAATTGGCATCGTAAAATTCTGGATGTTCTGCCTCCAACTGCTGAAGCTCTTTTAACAAAAAATCAAAAGCCTGATCAGAAATTATGGGAGTATCTAAAATATAGTAGCGATGGTTATGATCGTGAAGTTCCTTTCTAAGGGAAACAATTTTTTCTTTCGCATCCATGTGGGGTGGTTATCGTTTTTGGACTCTTAAAAATCGAGCTTTCCCAAAGGTATCATTTCTGACTTCAAAATGCATCCATTCCTGATCAGAAAAAAGCGTTTGAAGTTGGGAAATACAAAGTGGATTAATTTCGAAATACAACCACCCTTGAGGCTTTAAAAATGTTAGGGCCTGGTTATGGATGACCTCATAAAAGTAAATAGGCGATTGTTGTGGGGAAAATAATGCCATATGTGGCTCATGTTCTAATACACGGGCATGCATCTGTTCTTTTTCGCTCAACAACACATAAGGCGGATTTGAAACGATCAAATCCCACCTATTTTCGAATGTCCAAAGCTGAGTCATATCCTGTTCTATAAAATCAACTTGAACTCCGTTTTTAACGGCATTTTTTTGAGCTACAGCAAGGGCCTTTGAAGATTTATCTAGGGCTGTTATATGAGATTTTTGCCCCCAATGTTTGGCTAGGGCTATGGCGATACAACCACTACCGGTACCTATATCTAATACGTTTGTGGGTAAGGTTTGGTAGGTCGTCAAAAGCCATTCTACCAATTCTTCGGTTTCGGGTCTTGGAATTAAAACATCAGGAGACAACTCCAGCGTTATATCTAAAAAGTCGGTCTGCCCTAAAATTTGTTGTAGAGGTACATCTGCTAAAAGTTGAGCAGCCACTTGATTCAGTAGTTCCGACTGTTCAGCAGATAATAAACGGTTTGGGGCTAGCGCTAACTCTGTGGGAGGGATCTCAAATAAGGATTCGAGAATCGCCTTGAGGTAAAAACGAGCTTCCTCAACCGAAAACTTGGGTTGAAGCTTTTCCAGAAACAACCGGTGAATTTGATGGAGTTGCATCTTTTACAAATCTTTTAGCATCCAAACCGAACAATTGCAATGCCCCGTATCTCCCATGGGATTAGAAAGGTCCTGAAAACCATATTTCCGATATAATTTTTGGGCATGCACCATTTGAGGGAGGGTTTCCAAATATACCTGTTTATAGCCCGACTGGCGGGCAAAATCCAAACAAACATCCATCATAGCAGCTCCCATACCCAGTCCTCGTGCAGAGGGATCGAAATACATTTTTTGAAGTTCACACACCTGAGCGTTTGCCTTGGGAAGTGGAGCAATACCAGCACCTCCTAGGATCGTTTCTCCCTTAAGCACTACCCAAAAATCCATTCGGGGATTTTGATAGGTAGCATACATTTGATCCAACTCTGGGTCGGCATAAGCCGTTCCCGTTTTTGGAACATCAAATTCAATCAGTACTTTTCGAATAAGGCTGGCTAAAGCCGCATCGTCTTGTGGAAGCAAGGCGCGAATTTTCATCTGATTCATTTGTTTAATTTTGGTGCAAAATACATTTAAATATATATGTCGGCCAACCCTCACGAAACTTACATGTCTCGATGCCTAACCTTAGCAGCCAAAGGTCGTGGGAAAACTCTTTCGAATCCTATGGTTGGAGCTGTATTGGTATATCAAGGACGGATCATAGGGGAAGGTTGGCATCAGGCATATGGAGCTCCCCACGCGGAGGTGGAAGCCATTGAGCGTTGTTGGGAACCTGATAAAATTTCTGCAGCTACGCTTTATGTGAGCTTAGAGCCTTGCAATCATTACGGAAAAACACCCCCCTGTACAGAATTGATCTTAAAACATAAAATTAAGAAAGTCGTCGTTGGGAGTTTGGATCCAAATCCGCAAGTGGCAGGACAAGGAATTGCGAGACTAAAGGCTGCTGGCTGTTCTGTTCAGACGGGAATCCTGGAGGACGCATGCTTGAAGTTAAATCCAGGATTTATGAAGTTTCATGGAGCCAAACGCCCATTTATTCATTTGAAGTGGGCGCAAAGTTTAGATGGGTTTATGGCTCCTGCAGAAAAAAAAGCCTATTGGATTAGTCACCAACTGAGTAAACAATGGGTACATCAAATGCGAACGGAACACCAAGCTATCCTTATTGGTATTCAAACCTTACTGGACGATAAACCTCAATTGAATGTTCGATATTGGAAGGGAAAAGACCCTCAAATATGTATCATAGATCCCCAAGGGAAAAGTCTTCAAACACCCGAAATCCTAAGAAAAATGAAAAACCCGTGGATTTTTACGGCAAAGCAGCTGCAAGAGCATTCCAATCATTTCAGTTTATACCCATGGGAGGATTTAGAAACGATGATCCAGGAACTCTACCAGCAAAACATTCAAAGTGTGTTGGTAGAAGGAGGGGCCAAAACTTTAGATTATTTCCTTCAGGCAGGGCTTTGGGATCAAGCAACTGTTTTTACAAGTCAGACCACTTTTGGAAGCGGACTTAAGGCTCCACAAATGAATATAACCCCAGACAAAAATTTACTTTTAGCCACGGATCAAGTTTTGATTTATGAAAACAGCGGAAGTAGGGTTTGATAGAGGTCTTGAGGGCAACGTATAGGACGATTGGTTTGAGCATCTAGAAAAGCTAATTTGGTCGTTCCTGTAGCATTCAATTTTCCCTTGTGATTATACATTTCATAGGTAAATATCATACTCGCTGTTGGCGGGGCTTTTAACTGGACTTGAATCGTAAACTGATCCTCAAAAAAAGCGGGACTTTTAAAGTTTACCTCTGCGTGTACAACCGCCAACAAAAACCCACGCTCCTCCAATTCCCGATAGGATATCCCCAAAGACAAAAGCCACTCCAAACGAGCTAACTCAAAGTATTTTAGATAGTTACTGTGATGGGAAAAACCCATTTGATCCGTTTCAGAATAACGAATGCGTTGGGGTTCAGTAGTATAGGTTTGAGCCATAAAAATGTAAGAATTAGTGGTTGTCTTACAATAATGAATGAGCAGAAT
>WTJH01000104.1 GCA_011524915.1 Flavobacteriales bacterium
TTCCGGTGATTTGTAAACGTAGGTCGGTGCCGTTGAGATTGGCCGCTAGGGTTTGGGTGTCTGTATTGGTATTGGCCAGCGTAACACTATTCCCGGCCGAAATGGTCAAAATTTGACCGACTAAGCTTAGGGTTTGAGAATCGGTATTGGCAGGAATCAAGACCTCTCCCGTAAGGGGGTTGGGCAGTTGACCATTCACTAAACGCACTTCTCCAAGGGCGGTCCAATTGGTGCCATCAAAGGTGTATAGGCCCGGATTATTATTCGTCTGATAAATAAGCAGCCCGTTTGCTGGACTTACAATCGAATTGCGTTCGGCCTCTGTTAGTCGAGGGATTAGAATCCCTTTATCATTAGAGTTGGCAACGATTTCTAAAACAGCCGAGGCATCTGGGGTATTGGTACCAATTCCTACTTGGGCATGACTGATACCGATTCCAAAAAGAAGAAATAAAATATAGTGAAGTTTCATATCTCAATGTATCTTATTTCTACTGGGTTTGAACCCCTATCCAAAGAATTTTATCAACTTGATAGTCAACAGTAAACCGATGACTCTTATTACTAAAATGGGCCGATAAGGATTGTTTTTAAATGCGTTTACAACCGTCTAGAATTAAACTAGAATACCTATGGGAGCGGATTCTTCTAGCGATGCAGCTTTGGAAAAGCAAAAGGAGCGCTTATTTTTTGGTTCCTGCAAGTCGAACAACTGCTCCTTCCCCCAAGTGATATAAACCTTCTTCTAAATGGGTATGGGTTTCTTCTGCAAGGGTCCATTCAAAGCCACTAAAGTCTTCCAAAAGGTCTTCTAGGGAGTAGAGTTGATCCATATTTCTTGGGCCGCCAACGCGCGGGTTTTGAGCTTGAGCTTCTGGATGTTTTTGGCTAAAGGCTTCGAGGATAAAGGTTCCTCCCGAACGGAGCGAACGGGCGAGTTTTTGATGGTTTTGCCTTCGGTATGCACTGGGATATTGGACAAAAATACAAGCAATCAGATCGAAGTGTTCTGCGGGCCATTGCAGTTCTTCTAAGGAAGCAATATGGTATTTTTCAAAGGAAACCTGTTGTTGTTCGGCAAGCCTCAGGGCTTTTTTATGGGCCGTAGGACTCCAATCATAAGCTTCAACCCTCCAGCCTTCCTGAGCGGCATAAACGCCGTTGCGCCCTTCGCCTTCGGCGGGAAGTAAGATTTTTCCCGGAACAATCTCCTGATCCAGTTGTGCTTTAAAAAATTCATTAGGATGTGTGCCATAGGCATAGGTAGATCCCGCATATCGGTCTTCCCAAAATTGAAGCATAAGTCGTGTTTTATCTGTTCAAAATTAGCTAATTTGTAGGGACGGAAGAATTTTAAGTTGCTCCAATAAAAAAAATGACACCGTGTCATTTTTTTATTTAGCTTTGTTGAAAATATGTATTTAAGATGAATATACTTGTTTGTATCAGTAACGTTCCTGACACTACATCGAAAATTAATTTTGTCGAAAACGACACCCAGTTCGATACTCAGGGAGTTCAGTTTATTATAAATCCCAATGACGAATTTGGTCTTACCCGTGCCGTATGGTTGCAACAAAAGCAAGGGGCTAAGATTACTGTGCTTACGGTTGGGGATGCCAGTTGCGAGCCCATTCTCCGCAAATGTTTGGCCATTGGGGCCGATCAGGCGGTTCGGATCGATGCGGTTCCTACGGACGGATTCTCGGTAGCCCAAGCCATAGCGGCTTATGCGCAGACTCAGAATTTTGATTTGATCATTACTGGACGTGAGTCCATCGATTATAACGGTGGAATGGTGCCTGGGATGTTAGCGGGTATTTTAGATATTCCTTATGTAACCAATTGTAACGGTCTTGAAATTTCGGGTACAGATGCGACAGCCACTCGAGAAATCGACGGAGGGATCGAAAAAGTAAGTGCTTCTTTTCCATTGCTGATTGCAGCCCAAAAAGGTTTGGTGGAAGAAGAAGACCTGATTATCCCAAATATGAGAGGAATTATGCAAGCTCGTAAAAAGCCACTAGAGGTGATACCTCCGGCAGAAGAGACCGTTCAGACGCAAACGGTGCGCTTTGAAAAGCCGCAACCCAAAGGGGCGGTTAAGCTTGTGGATCCAGATGATCTGGACACTTTAATCGATCTATTACAAAACGAAGCCAAAGTACTTTAAACCTATATCATTATGTCTGTATTATTTTTTGCTGAAACTGAAGGAGGACAACTGAAAAAAAACGCTTTTGAAAACGCATCTTATGCGCATGCCATTGCAGGCCAATTGGGGGTTGCAGTAGTTGGGATATGTGTAGGAGCTGAAAATGCCGATCTGCTCGGAACCTATGGAGTGGAAAAGGTGATCCGACTCAAAAATGCTGGTTTGGAGACTTTTACGGCCCGCGCCTATGCCGATGCGCTTGCGCAAGTGGCTCAATCCCAAAAGGCTCAACTCATAGTGCTGAGCTCTTCGGCAGATGCCCGTTATCTCGCTCCTCTCTTAGCTGTTAAGCTCGGAGCTGGATACTTGAGTAATGCCGTAGCCCTCCCTACTTTTGAGGAGGGACTGCAGGTCAAAAGATCCTGCTTTACCAATAAGGCGTTCCAGATATCTCATTCGGCTCAGGCGGTTAATGTCATCTCACTTTCGGCAAACGCCTTTGGAATTCATGAGAATTCCACTAACGCACAAGTCGAAGATCAAGAAATAGCTGCGGAAACCTCTAAACTTCAAGTGGAGGAAGTTTCTAAAGTTACGGGTCAAATAACCATAGCCGATGCAGATATAGTAGTTTCTGGAGGTCGCGGTTTAAAAGGCCCAGAAAACTGGAATTTGGTGGAAGATCTTGCCACTACTTTAGGGGCTGCTACAGCTTGTTCTAAACCGGTATCGGATTTGGGCTGGCGTCCACATAGCGAACACGTGGGGCAAACCGGAAAACCCGTAGCCTCGAACCTATATATAGCGATAGGAATTTCGGGTGCCATTCAGCATTTGGCAGGAATCAATACCTCCAAAGTTAAAGTGGTTATCAATAACGATCCTGAAGCTCCCTTCTTTAAAGCTGCGGACTATGGAATCGTTGGAGATGCCTTCGATGTGGTTCCGAGACTTACCGAAAAACTCAAAGCGATTTTAGCTTAAAAAGAAAAACCCTCCAAAAAGAGGGTTTTTTTATACTTGGGTTTTACGGGTTTAGGCCTGTAAGACAATCAGCTCCGCACGGGCATAAACAGCCTGATGATGTTTGGCGTGTTCGATGGGTAGATATCCTTGATCGCATCGTTTTAAAATATCCGCTCCCAAAGTGAAGAGCAAACGAACCATTTCAGGTTTGTTGTATATGCTGGCATAGATCAAATAGGTCTTGCCGTTATAGTATTCGTTGACGTCGATTTGGCCGCTGACAAACGCCAGTTCCACAAATTTGTAGTCGTCGTTTCGGATCGCTTCCAGTACGCGTTCTGGAAGATCTACATGAGAAGAAATTTCTGTATGAAACTGCTCATTGGGTTGTGCATATCCGCTTTGTAAGCTGCTGCCTAAAAACAAGATCAAGAGTAAAGAAAGGGTAGAATGTTTCATTTTTAATTTGGAATACACCGCAAAATTAGTGGGCTTATGGGTGCTTTTGATCCAAATGGGGTTAAGCTTTTGTGGACTTAAGGTGAAATAATTCTTTAGGGAATGTAAAATAGTTGTTAACATAAGTAGAGATTTTTGAGGTTCTATGATGTAAATATACATTAAAAGACGTCTGAATATAAATATTTCGCAATATTTTAACATTTGAACTCATGTATTTTGAGGATTATAAAATAGGTTTCTTGGAATCAAAGACACCTAAAGTTTGTATTTTTGTTATATGTCCACGCTTCTACATATTAGTCTTCGCTGGAGCATAAGCCTCTTTTTTGTGGGCTTACTTCATTTGCCTTGGGCCATAGAGGTAACACACCTGCTGCGAGCAGAAGATGCCCATACGCCTTGTGAAGAGCAAGCCATACATTTCCATGAAGCCTGTTTGGATTGTGAGTTGTTTGACTGCCTTTTGCCGCTTACCTACACCCCATACACCTTTAAGGACATCCCTCAAAAGCAATACTTAGCTTCCTTAAAAGTTGAAGGATATTCTATTCAACAAGGATTTATAACTCAACAGAATACCTGTATTAATGGATTACGAGGTCCGCCTCAAGTGTTAAGCGCCCACCAATCATAGACTTAACTTTTTTAATCCATTAATCATATAATCATGAGAATTTTTACATCTCGAATTTATACTTACAGCCTTTTGGCTTTATCTTTCCTATTTGTCCTAACCTCTTGCTCCAAAGACGATCCAGAAGAGATCAATGAAGAAGAGGAAATCAACCGAGTGACCCTTCAGATTACCCCAGCTGGCGGGGCTGCCCAAACCTATACGTGGAACGACGGAGGTGAAAGTAATACCAGTATTTCTTTGGCACCCAATACGACCTATCAAG
>WTJH01000186.1 GCA_011524915.1 Flavobacteriales bacterium
ATGTGTAGCGTAGCGGCTACGGCTTGCTCCCCCTCTTGGGCTCGAACCAAGGACCCTCTGATTAACAGTCAGATGCTCTAACCAACTGAGCTAAGGAGGAATATTGGGCTGCAAATATAAAAATCCCCTTTGGGATTTAAAACATTTATTCTTCTTTTTCTTCTCCTTCTTTAATTTCTTCTTCCGGGAAGAATTCAAGTTCCTCTTCGTTCCAGATAAAACTACTATTTACCTTTTCGGTTAAAGGATCATAAGTCACCTCTAAATATTTGAGTCGCTTGATGTTTTCAACTTTTACCTGTGAGATAAAGGTATGGTAGTGGTATCGATCAAATGGACTTAAAAAAGTTTGATAGGAATCCCAGATAATGTTTCGGGTATATTCCACATTGGCATATTTTTCTTCAATAAAAAATCGAATCTTTTTATTGATTTCTTTGATGTTAATGGGAACGATTTCTCCTTCTTCGTTTTCTTCAAATCCTTCGTGTTGCTCAATAAAATCAACAATTTTCACTTGTTTTTCTTGAGCGGTCACTGCTGGACTAAAAAAGGATGCTATAATGACAAAGCTGAATAAAAGAGTGTTTTTCATGTGTCGGTGTTTTTTCAAATATAAGATAGATTTTTGATCCACAGGATCTCTTAGCCGCTGATCAGACGATAGAGATCATTTCCGTTGGCATAAATAACCAAGCTGATGAGGAGTAAAAAACCAAAGAGTTGAGCATATTCCAAGACTTTTTGATGTGGAGTTCTTCCGGTTATCATTTCATACAGTAAGAACATAACATGCCCCCCGTCCAACGCTGGAATAGGAAGAACATTCATAAAAGCTAGGATAATGGATATAAGTGCAGTCGTATACCAAAATCCTCTCCAATTCCATTGGGCCGGAAATAAATTGCCAATGGTCCCGAAGCCCCCTAATTGAGAGGCTCCCTTAGACGTAAATATATATTGGAATTGAGCGACATAGTCATGCAAAATCCAATAGCCGTGTTCGATACCAGCATCAATACTTTCTACCAAACCAAGCGTTTGCTTACGGTACTCCATATTCAAGCCTCGGGTATAAAAACCAAAAGTGCCATCTTCAGTTGGGCTAACATTGAGATTTTCGATACGATCGCCACGTTGGACCTGGAAACGTGTCATAAAGCCTTTGTTTTGGTCGATGGCCTCTAAAAAGCTAGAGCGGTCGAGGATGGGTGTTTCATTTATAGCCAAGACCAAATCTCCCGGACGTAGCCCTCCAATGGCGGCATTGGAAAGAGGTACGATACTGTCAATGGTTGCAGGAACTAATGGAGCCAAAGGGAACAATTCTCCTGAACGAAACATTTGATGTCCGATGTCTTCCGGAATTTGGATTATTTCTTGAGTACCATCGGCATGTTTTACTTTAATGGTTTCTACTCCCCTTAAAAACAAATGTTGATTCACCTCTAAAACATTGTCGAGTTTTTGACCATCAACACTTAAGATCTGATCTCCATTTTGAAACCCTAAGGCGACAAAAGTTTCAGTAGGTTTAAATCCAGCGGGAAGATCGGCATTGGAAAAAAGTGTTTTTCCCCAGACAAACATGATCATGATGTAGATCAAAAATCCTAGAACGAGGTTAACCGTTACCCCTCCAAGCATCACAATGAGTCTTTGCCAAGCCGGTTTAGATCGGAATTCCCAAGGTTGCATGGGTTGAGCCATCTGTTCGGTATCCATACTTTCGTCTATCATACCTGAAATTTTCACATAGCCTCCCAAGGGCAGCCAGCCAATTCCGTAAACGGTTTCTCCAATTTTCTTTTGAAACAAAGCAAACTTGACATCGAAAAACAAAAAGAATTTTTCAACTCGAATTTTAAAGAGTCGGGCAGGGATAAAATGTCCCAATTCGTGCAGTATAATCAATAATGACATACTGGCTAAAAACTGAATTGCTTTGATTGCGAATGGACTCATGCGACAATTTTTTTTATGAGATCAAAAGTAGCCTATTTTTTTATTTCGCCCGGGGTTCCGTAGGGAAATCAAAGATCTTGTATTTTTGTGCTTAGGAAATTTATATGATTCAATTTTTTAGAGCCTATCGCAAGTTTATTTTGGTTTTTTCCGTGGTTTCTGCGGGGATCTTATATCTCTTTTACGAGGCTTTAAAACCCAAACCATTGCTTCCTGTATATCAGCCGGCCATGGTCAATTTTGAATTGGTGGACAGTACCTTCCAACACATCAAAAAGTTTCATCGGATTGCTCCCTTTCGTTTGGTCAATCAAATGGGAGATACCATCACCGAAAAGACCTTTGGTCAAAAAATTTACATTGCTGATTTCTTTTTTACCACCTGCCCAACGATTTGTCCTATCATGACCGATCAGATGAAAAAACTTCAGGATCGTTTGCTTCAGGATCCCCAAGTTCTTTTTTTATCCCATTCGGTAACCCCCGAGATTGATTCGGTTGCTCAATTAAAAAAATACGCAGATCAAAAAGGGGTTATTGCGGGGAAGTGGCATTTGGTTACGGGTCCCAAACCGGAGATCTATCGCTTGGCTCGACAATCTTATCTGGTGGCAAAAGACGATGGTGATGGAGGCCCTTATGATATGATCCACACCGAAAATTTTGTTTTGGTGGATCCCGATCGTCGGGTTCGCGGCTATTATGACGGGACCGATCCTCAGGCCATGGAAACCCTTTGGGAGGATCTCCAAATTTTGAAACAGGAGTATCCGATTCCTTAACCCAATTTTCAGGTATGGGATTCCATTTGAATTCCCTACTTTTGAAATCTAAAATCATTCTAAATAATGTGTCGTCTAGATCAGTTGGAAGTAGGAGAAAAGGGGATTATTGAGGCTATTGAAACAGATAAAATACCCCTAAAACTGATTGAAATGGGCTGTTTGCCTGGGAACGAAGTGACGCTGATTCAAAAAGCGCCCTTTAATGATCCGCTATACTTTAAGATCGATCAAGCGCATTTAGCCATCCGTGTGGAGGCCGCTAAGTACATTACTTTAATGGAGAATTCTTAAGACTTTATGGCAACAACCCTCCATGTTGCTTTGATTGGAAATCCCAATACGGGGAAGACGTCCCTATTCAATCAATTGACAGGATTGAACCAAAAAGTAGGGAACTACCCTGGAATTACGGTAGAGAAAAAGGTGGGGTCTTGTCGTTTGAATCATACGACTAAAGCCGTCATTACAGATCTGCCCGGAACCTATAGTTTAAACGCTTCTTCTATAGACGAAAATGTTGTTATTGAACTTTTGCTCAATAAAAACGCACGCGAATATCCCGATGTAGCTGTGGTGGTTACGGATGTAGAGAACCTCAAACGTAATTTATTGCTGTTTACACAGATCAAAGACCTTGAGATTCCAACCCTATTGGTCATCAATATGGCCGATCAGATGCCACGTAAAGGAATCCAATTGGATTTGGAGGCTTTAGAAGCAGGACTGCAAACAAGAGTGGTGTTGGCAAGCTCCCGAAAAGGGGAGGGTATAGATCAATTACGGGAGGCTTTATTGAATTATAGAAAGCTATCTTCTTCTCGCTTGACAGCCATTGAGCAAATTAATCCTCCATATTTTGAAAGACTTACCAAAGCATTTTCCAATCAGTCGCTCTATAAACTTTGGCTTGTTATCACTCAAGATGTCAATTTTGCCAATCTAGATCGTCAACAGATTGAAGAGGAAACTGCATTTAAAACGGAATCCGCTGCCAATTTGAAACGAATGCAGCAGCAAGAAACGATCAAAAGGTATCAATTGATCAATCAAGTCTTGAAGGAGGCCTATCGGGTAGATCCCTCTCAAGCAACCGATTTCCGAAGTCAATTGGATAAAATTCTGATGCATAAAGTTTGGGGGTATCTGATTTTCTTTGTCATTCTCCTGACCATCTTTCAGGTCATTTATGATTGGAGTAGCATTCCGATGGATTTTATCGACGCAAGCTTTGCACACCTCAGTGAAAGTTTACGGATCCGACTTCCAGAGGGCTTACTCACTCGACTGATAACAGAAGGGATTGTCCCTGGATTGGGAGGAATTGTAATATTTATCCCACAAATAGCTTTTTTATTTCTGTTTATATCGGTTTTAGAAGAAACTGGATATATGAGTCGGGTGGTGTTTCTGATGGATCGGGGACTCAGACGTTTTGGTCTGAGCGGGAAGAGTGTAATTCCTTTGATTTCGGGGACTGCATGTGCTATTCCCGCTATTATGGCCACTCGGAATATAGAAAACTGGAAAGAACGACTGCTCACCATTTTAGTTACGCCATTTACCACCTGTTCGGCTCGACTCCCCGTTTACTTAATCCTGATCTCTTTGGTGATTCCGGAAGATCGATTTTTAGGGATGAATTACCAAGGTTTGGTTCTGATGGGACTCTATTTAATTGGATTTGTAATGGCGCTGATTAGTTCGACTCTAATTC
>WTJH01000071.1 GCA_011524915.1 Flavobacteriales bacterium
GACCCAATAGACTTCACGATCGAGTGGAGCTGCTCTTAACAAACGATCAATGGAAGGCCCAAAGATTATCCCCTTAAGAAAGATGCTCAGATGAAAAGATTAGTGCTTTTACGTCATGCGAAATCCTTTTGGGAATGGGATTTGGACGATATCAACCGTCCGCTTACCCCCAAGGGTGTTCGTCGCATCGTTCAGATGTCTGAGCTGCCTAATCATCCTTTTCATACGGTTGAACAAGTTTTTTCCAGTCCTGCCAACCGAGCGCTCCACACCTCGGTGTTGATGATGCGACATGCAGGAATTCCCTTATCCAAACTGGCTGTGGTGTCTGACTTATATACCTTTCATGCATCCGCAGTTCTAGACTTTCTATATTCGCTTCCGGAAAGCTTAAGCCAACTTATTTTGGTGGGGCATAACCCTGCATTTACAGAAGTGGCAACGGAGTTAAGTGGGACAGCTGTTGGACATTTATCTACAGCCGCTTGGGCCGAAATTGAATTTTCAAATGCAACTTGGTCTCAGCTTCCAAAGGGTAATATCCGCTTGGGTAATCCAAAACAATTATTGTAACCATGGCAGAACAAAACAGATATATCAATCGGGAGATCAGTTGGTTGGATTTTAATGCACGAGTGCTGCAAGAAGCCGAAAACCCTGAAGTACCGCTGTTGGAACGACTTCGATTTTTGGGAATTTTCTCCAACAATTTGGACGAGTTTTTTCAGGTTCGTTATGCCACTGTAAAACGGATCGCACAATCCGAAAAGTCGGGTAAAAAAGTGCTTGGAGGGCAGTCTGCTCAAAGTCTTTTAAAGCAAATTACGACTCGGGTAATTGAAGATCAAAAACACAGTGTTCAAATCCTCAATACTATAGAACAGGAATTGAAGGAAGAGGGCATATGTTTTATTACTGAAGATCAGATTACCCCAGAACAGGGTGCTTTTTTAAAACAGTACTTTATTGAAAAAATAAGTCCTGCTTTGGCCACGGTCATCCTTTCCGAGGAAATGGATCAGGATCTCACCGGGAATACGGCCTTTTTGGCGGTAGGGATGCGACTCAAAGACGAAGCCGAAAAGTATCGTTATGCCGTTATTGAGTTGCCTTCGGAGATCAATCGCTTTGTTATTCTGCCCAAAACATCCGATACGCAATATGTGATTTTAATCGATGATGTCATTCGATATCATCTGAATCATATTTTTAGCATTTTCAAATTTGAATCGATCGAGGCGCATATGGTAAAAATTACGCGCGATGCAGAATTGGATTTCGAAGAAGATGTTTCCAAAAGTTATATCGATAAAATTATCGAAAGTGTGCAGGATCGGATTGTTGGTGACCCCGTGCGCTTGGTCTATGACAAGGAAATTCCTCAACAGACCTTAGATGTATTGGTTCAAAAGTTGGGTATTAAAACCAAAGACAATTTGTTGCCTGGAGCCCGATATCACCACCGGCGCGATTTTATGAATTTCCCAGATATCGGCCGCCCAGATTTGTTGTATTCCAAAATGCCTCCACAGCCCCTAAAAGAGTTGTCTCTTGAGGATAATATTTTGGAGGCCATTGCAGCCAAAGATCGATTGATTTATACGCCTTATCACACCTTTTCCTACGTTATTCGTTTTCTTAGGCAAGCAGCTCTAGACCCTCAAGTCACTCAAATAAAAATAACCATCTATAGGCTTTCTAAGATTTCTAATGTGGTGAGTTCTCTTATCAATGCCGCCCGGAACGGGAAGCGTGTTTTGGTTCAGATAGAACTCCAAGCGCGTTTTGATGAAGAGAACAATATCAGTTTTGCCAACCAATTAGAGGCAGCAGGAGTTCAGCTTATTTTTGGTGTTCCCGGTCTTAAGGTCCATTCCAAAATTTGCTATGTCGAACGTATAGAAGCTAAAAATAAAAAACGTCGATACGGATTTATTTCAACCGGAAACTTCAATGAATCTACGGCCAAAGTATATACCGATTATACCCTCTTTACGGCCAATCAGAAAATATTAAAAGAGGTCAATAAGGTTTTTAATTTTCTCCAGGTGAATTACAAACTCAAAACCTATAAACACCTGATTGTTTCCCCACATTATACCTCTGCTACTTTAAGTCGATTGATTCAAAATGAAATCGACAATAAAAAAGCGGGGAAACCTGCCGGGATTCGTTTAAAACTGAATAGCATCAGCAGTTATAAGATGGTAGATAAGTTATATGCGGCCAGTGGGGCAGGAGTTCCGATTCAAATGATTGTTCGGGGGATCTGTTGTATCATCCCTCAGGTTCCGGGCCTCAGCGAGAATATAGAAATTGTGAGTATCATCGACCGTTTTTTAGAGCATCCTCGGGTGTATATATTCGAAAATGCGGGCGATCCTAAAATTTATATTTCTTCTGCGGATTTTATGACTCGTAATATCGAAAACCGAGTAGAAGTGGCTTGTCCTATATATGACAAAGACCTACAGAAACAAATCATCGATACATTCGAAATCGCGTGGAACGACAATGTCAAAGGACGTTATATCAATCAAGTTCCTCAAAACGCTATGAAACCCATAGACGATACTAAAGTTCGTTCTCAATGGGATATTTATCAATACTTTAAAGATCAATAAGCATGGATACCCAAAAACTTGCTGCCATTGATATTGGCTCCAATGCCGTAAGAATATTATTTGCTCATATTCATAATTCCGAAACCTACGGAGTGCATTTTCATAAGAATGCATTGGTTCGGGTTCCCATCCGTTTGGGAGCTGATGTATTCGAGAAAGGAAAGGTAGGCAAGAGCAACATCAAAAGGTTGGTTCAAGCCATGAAAGCCTTTAAACTATTGATGAAAGTTCATCAGGTGACCGATTATCAGGCTTGTGCTACATCTGCTCTTCGAGAGGCCACGAATCAAAAAGAGATCGTCGACAAAGTCTTGTCCAAAACGGGGATATCAATTGAAGTTATTTCCGGTAAAAAGGAGGCTGCTTTAATTTCCAAAACTCAAGCATTTGACTTTTTAGATTCAGAAAAAAATTATTTGTACGTAGATGTTGGAGGAGGAAGTACAGAATTGAGTTTTTTCGAAAATGCAGAACGGACTCTTTCCCAGTCCTTTAAAATTGGGACGGTCCGTCAATTGAAGCAACATCAACTGGATTGGGACTCCATGGAATCTTGGATACAAGAGAACAAACCCTCTGGAGGAAAAATTGTTTTGTTGGGTTCGGGAGGGAATATCAATAAGTTGTTTAAACTGGCGCATATTAAAGACGGGAAACCCATCAATATGCTTAAGTTACAAAGCATGTATCAGCGCTTAAACCAAATGTCTTACGAAGACCGGATTATTGAATTGGGATTAAATCCGGATCGAGCCGATGTGATCTTACCGGCCACCGAGATTTATTTACGTGCGATGCAAGCCTCTGGCGCTAAACAGATTTTTGTTCCTCGTTTTGGCTTGGCAGACGGAATGATCAAGGCGATGTATGCTGAAAAATTCAGCCATGAATCGTCTCCTGAGTTCCCAACTGTTTCATAAGCTGGGCCTCGAAGGCTAAAAGCGCTTCCCATTTTTGATCCACTTCTTCCCGATTGGGGGCATACATCCGCGCAAACTTTAAAAACAAGGTGTAGTGATGCGCTTCACTGATCATTAATTTCCGGTAGAACTTTCGCAATTTTGGATCTTCTAACTCCTCCGAAAGTAAGCGAAAACGCTCACAACTCCGGGCTTCAATAAGTGCAGCAATCAGCAGTCTGTGGACCAAATGATCTGCCCTAGATCCTCCTTTCGGAAAAAATTTACGCAACTCAATGACATAGGCGTCTTTGCGCTCCCGACCCAGCGTAAAATTTCGTTCCACCAGAAGTTCGTGTACCATTTTAAAATGACTCATTTCTTCCTGAACCAAATCGGTCATTGCATCTACCAATTCTGTTTTTTCCGGAAATGAAACGATCATGGAAATGGCCGTACTGGCAGCTTTTTGCTCACAGTAGGCATGATCGGTGAGTATTTCTTCAATATTCTTTTCAACGATATTTACCCAGCGTGGATCTGTGGGAAGTTTTAGTCCTAGCATCATTTATAAGTTTAAGTCTAAGGCTTTTTGAAGTTCAACAATTGCAGGGTTTAATTCTTGTAGGCGTTTTAGTTTTTCTTCTAAGGTGAATATATGTTCCGTTTTAATTTCTGGACTCACCTCAATTCGAATTTCGATTTTATCGTTTTCAAGACCGTCTCTTAAAATCGGTAAAAATTCTTCAAAGGCTCTGGATAGTTCGGTTTTGTTCAGACTATTGGGTACTTCGATAGAGAGCTGAAAAGGTGGGGTAAATTCCAATTCGCCCATTTCCATTAGGGCTAAAATATTGCTTTCTCCCGTTCTTTTTTTTCGGTCTTTAAGTTG
>WTJH01000099.1 GCA_011524915.1 Flavobacteriales bacterium
GATGTTCTTGTGGTTTCCTTTGTTGGATTCACATCTAAAGAAGTTCCTGTAGACGGACAAGATTCTGTTGAAGTTGTCCTGGATTCTAGTACTGAGCTAGACGAAGTTATTGTAACTGGGTATGGTCAAACAACTACTGTTAAAGACGCTACAGGTTCTGTGGCTTCCGTTGCTTTTGACGAATTTAACCAAGGTGTGATTGCATCCCCAGAACAATTAATCCAAGGGAAAACTGCTGGTGTTCAAATATCACAAACCAGTGGAGAGCCAGGAGCCGGAATGCAGATTCGTATTCGTGGAACAAACTCGGTTCGTTCAAACAACAACCCTTTATTTGTAGTTGATGGTGTGCCACTTGCTGGAGACGATACGGCAGCAAATGGGCAAGATTTAGGTTTTGGAACTAGTGATTCTAGAAACCCCCTTAACTTTTTGAACCCTAATGATATCGAAAGCATTAGTATTTTGAAAGATGCTTCTGCCACAGCTATTTATGGTTCTCGAGGAACAAACGGTGTTGTACTCATTACCACCAAAAATGGAGTTTCAGGAGGCGAAGGTAAATTTGAATTTTCTTCCACTTTGAGTGTTGCAAATCCTTACAATACTTACGACTTACTTGCTGCACCAGATTTCTTACGTGGGGTGACCCAATTTGGAGGAGATGCTACAGCGCAGAATTATGGAAGTGAGACGGACTGGCAAGATATTATCTTCCGTTCTGCTGTGTCACACAATCAAAACTTTTCATATTCCCGCAGTACCAATGCAGGAAACTTTAGAGCAACGATCGGATACGGCAATCAAAATGGTATTGTTGAAAACAGTTCCATGGAGCGACTTTCTCTTCGTACCAACTGGAGCAAAAGATTCATGGATGATCGTTTGAGTGTCAATGTACGTGCTACATTCTCTAATATAGGAGACGAAGCTGCACCTACTAGTGGTAGTGCTGGATTCCGTGGAGATCTTTTGGGGGCTGCATTCTCAGCAAATCCAACTTGGCCAAACGATCCTGACTTTACCAACACAGGAGGGTTAATTAACCCAGCCAATATGTTGCGCGATACCTTTAGCCAAACCGAGACTAACAGATTTTTATTGAATTTGACAGCTCGTTATTCGCTAACGGATGCCTTAGCGCTTAATTTCACATACGGTTATGACAATTCATCTTCTGTACGTAAAAGTGCGGTAGGAAAAACGATTGTTGGATTTGATAATGGTTCTGGAGGAAATGGACGTGCATCTGTCAATGATATCGATGCCACCAACAACCTTATGGAACTGACACTTGACTACAACAAAGAAATTGGTAATTCCAATATTGATTTAGTTGTGGGTTACTCTTACCAAGATTTTGGTAGAGCAGGAAGAAATGCGACCGGATGGGGATTCACTTCTAATAATATTATACAAATGGCTGACGATTTGGAGTCTGCAGCCAATACGATTGAAGATGCTATTTCAGGTGATTATCAGCAATATGGACAGGGGACAAACCAATCGTCTGTATTTGTTAACCGCTTGGATCCTTCCACAACAGACACAGTTAATGCGGCCTTTACTGGCTTAAGAGCTGTTTCTGCCGATACCTATGACAATACGGATTACTTACAGTCTTTCTTTGGGCGTGTAAATTATAGTATCAACAATAAATATTTGTTAACAGCTACGGTTCGTGCAGATGGATCTTCTCGATTTGGTCCGGATAATCAGTACGGTATTTTCCCTTCCGGTGCTGTGGCCTGGAAACTTCATGAAGAAGATTTCGTTGGAGATGCATTCTCTACTTTGAAATTTAGAGTTGGAGCCGGTATTACGGGTAGCCAAGACGGAATTGGATATGGAAACTTCCTTAGACGTGAGCGTTATGGATTCCCTGGAATTGGTAACGATGGTGTAATCAATCCTCCTGGTCTCGGAGTATTATCGTTTGTAAACAATGAGCTTAAGTGGGAGGAAACAACTTCTTATAATGTTGGTTTAGACTTTGGGTTCTCAAATGACCGTTTAAACGGTAGTATTGAGTATTATTCCAAAACTACAAACGATTTATTACTTAGTGTACCTGCTGCACAGCCATCCCCTCAAGCATTCTTCTTTTCAAATTTAGATGCTGCTGTTCTTAATGAGGGTTATGAACTTTCATTGAATTATGACGTTGTTCAGGGAGATGAATTCAATTGGACGGCTTCCTTCAATATTTCACATAATACGAATGAATTACAAGACTTTGCAGGTCAAATTCCTGCCGGTACCGTTCGTGGACCTGGTTTATCACAAGCCTTTGCTCAAGTATTAGCAGGAGGTCAACCACTATTTTCTTACTACGTTCGTGAGTTTGAAGGATTTGATTCCAATGGACAACCAATTGGAGATAATCAAACCTTTATAGGAGAAGACGCATTACCTGATGTAAATACTGGAATCTCTATGGAATTTGAATACAAAAACTGGGATCTAACTGTTTACGGTTATGGTCAGTATGGATTCTCTGTGTACAACAATACCAAGAATGCCTATTTTGTTGCAGGTTCTATCAAGAATGCACGTAACGTAACTCCTGATGTTCTTACATCAGGTGAAGCTGGAACAGCAGAAGCTGCCGTTTCGTCCCGATTCCTAGAAAAAGGGGACTTCTTCAGAATTCAAAACTTGAATTTAGGGTATCAAGTACCCCTTGATGAAGGAAGCGCATTTGATAGTTTAAGACTTTCCCTTACAGGTCAAAACTTATTTTTATTTACAGACTATACTGGGCTAGATCCTGAAGTAAGTGTTAATCCTGCGGGATATGAATTGTTGAACGGTCTTCCTACTGCTGGGATGGACTGGACAGCATATCCTAGAGCACGCACATTTACACTAGGGCTTAGTGCTAGATTTTAATTAAAACTACAGATTTAGAAAAAATGAAATTTACAAATCAAATCTTTGGACTAGGTTTTGCACTTGCTTCAATAGTAGCATGTACAGACCTTGAAATTGAAGCCACAGATTCTATCATCGATAGATCAACGGCTACCGGAGGATCGTTTAGCGGTGTTGCGGATGTAGATGGTGCAATTACTAACATTTACAATGGATTGAACCGACTAGGAGACCAGGCAAACTACCATGCGCTCCAAGAAGTTTCTACAGACGAATTGTTGGTGCCAACACGCGGTACTGACTGGGGGGATAATGGTATTTGGAGAACACTTCACAACCACACATGGAGTCCTGCACATGCTTTTGTTTTAAATACTTGGAACAATTGGAACTCTACTATCTTTTTAACCAATGAAGTCTTAGACTCTCGAAGCAACGCCTCTACCGAGCAAACAGCTCATGCAAGCTTTGTACGAGCTTTTGCTACTTGGATTATTTTAGACTTGTATGGTCAAGTTCCTAATCGTGAACCGGATGAAGGACCGGATGTCAATCCAGTAGTCCTTTCCCGTTCAGATGCTCTTACACGTGTATTAGCCGATCTGGATGTTGCGATTGCAGGATTACCAACAGTTGCCAGTGGAAATATTTCACAGCAAAACCGAGGAAGCAAAGCGGCTGCCCGTTTTCTTAAAGCTCGTGTTTTATTGAATGCTCATGTGTATAGAGGAGATGCTCAGGCAGCTTCCTCCGATATGGATGAAGTGATTTCTTTAGTCGACGCTATTGCTGCAGATGGATACACTGCTCAGCAAGGGTTCTTTGACATCTTTAAAGAATCAGCTGATAGCGAGACGATATGGTGGATTCCTACAGGAGTAGGGAATCGTATTTGGAATGGTTTACATTACAACCAGGTTTCTCCAGACAACGGAGGAGGAGGTTGGAATGGCTTTACAACCCTTGCCGAATTTTATGATTCCTTCGAAGGTCCTGCTGGTAGCAATGCACAAGGTGCAGGCCAAGAAGAGCGTCGGGGTTGGGTGCCAGATGCATCAACCTCTAATGCCACCAATGGAGGTATTGGTTATGGTTTCTTAGTAGGGCAACAGTACAACGCTTCTGGAGATCAAATCAACGACCGTTCCGGAAACCCTCTTGTATTTACCAAAGCTCTTGCTGGACTTTATGGAAATGGGGAGGCCGAAGGGATCCGAACAATTAAGTATCACCCGGTAGACGGTTCCGGAAGTTTCCGTGCCCACGAGATACTTTTCCGTTATGCAGATGCTCACTTGATGAAAGCTGAAGCCCACATGCGTAAAGGAGAAAGTGCTGGAGCTTTAACTCTTGTAAACCAACTTAGATCGCTTAGAGGAGCAACTCCTTTATCTTCTTTATCTGAAGCAAGTATGCTAGCTGAACGTGGTCGTGAGTTGTATAAAGAACAAATCCGAAGAACGGACTTGATACGTTTTGGCCAGTTTACTCGTAACTGGGATTATAAAGACGCTGGTTCTGTTGACGATGGAAACCGTAATCTTTATCCAATTCCGTCAAATGCGATCCTATCTAACCCTAATTTAACACAGAACGAAGGGTACTAGAATCGTTCATTGATTGTTATACAAAAAGAGACTGTAATTTTACAGTCTCTTTTTAGTTTAAGCATATCGGGAGATATATGAAAAGGATTTTGCTGATTTCGATTTTTGTATTGTATTGTGGATGTATGAAGGATTCTTCAAGAATCTTTCAGTCTCTAGCACCAAACCAATCGGGTATATATTTTAAAAATCAGCTGCTAAGTTCAGAGTCTTTCAATATCCTGAACTACATTTATTTTTACAACGGTGCTGGAGTAGCGGCAGCAGATTTTAATTCCGATGGATTAATTGATCTCTATTTTACTTCGAATCAAAATCCAGATGAACTTTATCTCAATCGGGGAAACTTACAATTCGAAAATGTGACCTCTTTGGCTGGAATCCAAAACGATACCGGCTGGACAACTGGTGTAACTCAAGTGGACATCAATAATGATGGTCTTTTGGATATGTATGTTTGTAAGTTGGGTGCTTATAAGTCCATTACGGGTCATAATTTATTATGGGTGAATCAGGGAAATGATGTTAACGGTATTCCTCAATTCAAAGAGGAGTCTAAAGCATATGGGTTAGATATCATGAGCTTTGCTACTCAAGCCGCTTTTTTTGATATGGATCTGGATAATGATTTAGACCTGTTTTTACTCAATCATTCGGTTTATCCCAATAGAAATTACGGTTATGGGCATCAACGAATGGAACCGGATCTGCTCGCAGGAGATCGTTTATTCGAAAATCAAGGAGGATCTTATGTGGATATTTCTAAAAAGGCTGGAATATTTCAAGGTAAAATTGGCTATGGATTAGGCGTAAGTATAGCAGATGTCAATGGCGATTTATACCCAGATATTTATGTAGGGAACGATTTTTTTGAAAATGATTATTTATACATCAATCAAAAAAACGGCACTTTCCGAGAAGCCATTTCAACTGGTAAATCGTTGGATCATACCACCCATTATTCCATGGGGAATTCCATTGTAGACCTAACAAATGACGGATTTCCCGAAATTTTATCCCTAGATATGCTACCTGAAGATCAGGTCACTTATCAGACTTCTGGAATGGAGTACTCTTTTCCCATCTACCAAGAATACTTAAAAAAAGGATATCAGCCTCAGTTTATGCAAAATACGCTACAATTGAATTGGGGGGGAGATAACTTTTCTGAAATAGCATTTTTGAGTGGTATTGCTGCAACAGAATGGTCTTGGGCACCATTGGTTGCTGATTTTGATAATGATGGCTGGAAAGATATTTACATTACGAATGGAATTTTAGGTGCTACTAATGATATGGATTACATCAATTTCATATCAGACGCTCAAATCCAAAAACAATTGGATCAAGACAAAAATACTGGGGCACTCAATTTTATCCATAAAATTCCGACCAAAAAGGTATCTAATTACTTTTATAAAAATAATCGGGATCTTACGTTTAAAGATGTTTCTAAAGAATGGATCAAAGCTGAAAAAACCTATAGTAATGGAGCTGTTTATGCTGATTTTGACAATGATGGGGACCTAGACATCGCAGTGAATAATGTTAACGACTACGCACAAATTTTAGAAAATACATCCGAAAAAAAATCTTTCGTGCAAGTTGAACTTCAAGGCCCGGAGGGAAATAAGTTTGGAATTGGATCACGTGTAAGTCTGCTTGGAAAAACGAATCAAGTACAGCAATTACAAGTTTCTCAAGGCTATTTGTCCAGTTTAAGTAACCGTCTACATTTCGCAATTCCTGATACCACATCCCATTATAAAATTCAAGTGGAATGGCCCGATGGGAAACAAAGCATCCTTGATTCTATATCGTTCAATACGATTCATCAAGTGAACTATCAAACCAGTCGCGATACTCTTGCTGGTACGTCCAAAAAGGAGCCAATCCAGACGAGGTTTAAGAGTGTTTCCAATCTTATTTCATTTACTCATAAAGAATACCAAACACTCGATTATAATAGACAGCCAATTATCCCATTCACTTTTAGCAATGAAGGGCCTCCCTTGGCTGTTGGGGATATAAATCAAGATGCTTTAGAAGATATTATAGTTGGTGGAGCAAAGGCTCAATCGACGTCAATTTTTATTCAAAAAGCGGATGGAACATTTGAACCTTTTCAAGAGGGCTTGATGCAGAAAGATCGTATGGCAGAAGATACGGCTCTCCATTTGATTGATATAGAAGGAGATGGTGATTTAGATTTATTGGTCGGTAGTGGAGGGAATGAGTTCCGTACAGGAGAAAAATTGTATCCGCGACTGTATCTGAACACGAATGGATCATTTGAATCGCCTGTGTTCCCTTTTGGAAAAATCCCTATAAATGCGTCTTCGATATCCAGCGCAGATGTAGATAAAGATGGAGATTTAGACGTGTTTATCACTACTGATATTGAGCAGACGAGTTTTGGTATTCAAAGCCGTCATTTTTTGTTTCTCAATGATGGCCAAGGGAATTTTTCCAACGTGTCTTCAAAATGGCTCGAAGAGTTACAGACGCTCTCCTCTATAAAAGATGTGCAGTGGCATGATTTAAACGGTGATGGATATGAAGATCTTGTGGTAGCTGGATATTGGTCTCCCATTAGCATTTTCACCAATACGGGGGATCGTTTGGAGAAGGTTTCAGAGACGGGTCTCGAAACTTCTAAAGGCTGGTGGAATTGTCTGGAATTATCAGATGTAGATAATGATGGCGATTTAGATATAATTGCCGGGAATTGGGGGCTAAATTCACTCTTTAAGGCTTCTTCAAAACAGCCGATTCACTTATATTTGAATGATTTTGACTCCAACGGAACTGTAGACCCGTTGATAACACATTTTTTTCAAGATAAAGAAATACCCTTTGCTTCAAAAGATAAGCTCACGAAGCAAATGCCCATGTTGAACAAGAAATTCTTGTCTTACCATGACTTTGCAAATGCAACGATAGAACAAATGTTTGGAAAGAAGCGATTAAACGAGGCTATTGTCCGGGAAGTCACAGAACTTCGATCTTGCTATTTTGAAAATATTGATGGGCAATTCAAAAAAATTCCCCTCCCAAATTTTATACAAATGGCCCCTGTTAATGAAATTGTATCGATAGAATCCCATCCACATTTTGGCACAACCATGTTATTATTGGGAAACAACACCAATATTTCTACACAATTGGGTGAAATGAGTGCCAATAAGGGATTTTTAGTTCAATATACCAAAGCAGGAAAATTTTCAGAAAAACCCTTAGAGGTTTTAGGTATTCAAGGCGTTGTTCAGTCTTCAGCTCAGATCAAAATTAATTCCGAAGAGCATTTGTTCTTTGGGCGGAATAATGACAGTATTGTAGTTTATAAAAAAATTAAGGCTCATGAGGGCAAAAAATAGTCTTTTAGGTGCTATTCTTTTAGGAGTTTTTTCAGCCTGTACAAATGGCACTCCATCCAATAGTGAAAATTCATCCACACTCTTTAATCTTCTTTCAGTTGAGCAAACGGGCGTAGATTTTTCAAACAATATCAAGAATCAAAAAGACTTTAACATATTTAAATATCGAAATTTCTACAACGGAGGTGGAGTCGCTCTAGGGGATATCAACAATGACGGATTGGTTGATATTTATTTTACTGGAAATATGGAGCAAAATAGGCTTTACCTAAATCAAGGAAATTTAAAGTTTAAGGATATAACCGAAAGTGCGGGAGTGGGAGGAAACAAACCTTGGTCGACAGGGGTGTGTATGGTTGATGTCAATAATGATGGCTTATTGGATATTTATGTCAGTAACGCCGGAAATATGGAAGGCAATAATCATGATAATGATCTCTATATCAATAATGGTGATTTAACTTTTTCTGAGCAAGCAGCAAAGTATAACTTGGCCAAGACAGGTTTTTCTACACACGCTTCTTTTTTCGACTATGATAATGATGGAGATCTAGATGCCTATATTCTCAATAATAGCAATGTTCCTGTAAGCAGCCTTGGCTATTCTGAAAATAGATATGTTCGAGCCAAAGATTGGGAGAATGTTCCAGATATATTTAAGGGTGTAGGGGATATGTTGCTTCGAAATGACAACGGAACTTTTGTAGATGTGAGTGAATCTGCGGGAATATATGGAAGCTTAATCGGTTTTGGGTTAGGTGTTCTGGTTACCGATATTAATGACGATAATTTTTTAGACATCTACGTTTCCAATGATTTTTACGAAAGAGATTATCTCTACATCAATCAGGGAGATGGTACATTTAAAGAGGAAATTAAACAATGGACCCAGCATTTAAGTTTATCTGCTATGGGAATTGATATTGCTGATATCAATAATGATGGGTATTCTGAAATTTTTATCACCGATATGCTACCCGAGGCGGAACAGCGGGTTAAATCGGTTATGGAATTTGAGGGCTACAACGTTTTCGAGCTGAAGCAGAGTAAAGATTTCTACCAACAGTACATTCAAAACACACTTCAGTTGAATAATGGCGATGGAAGTTTTTCAGAGATTGCATACTACAGTGGGGTTCACGCAACAGACTGGAGTTGGGCAGGGCTTATGGTTGATTTGGACAACGATAGTTACCGGGATATTTTTATTACCAACGGAATCAATCACGATCTAACCGATTTAGACTTTGTTGATTTTTTCGCCAATGAGATCATCCAAAAAATGGCTTTAACGGGAAGACGCGAGTCTATAGATTCCATTATTCAGAAAATGCCGGTCAAGCCTCAGCCCAATTACGCGTACCAAAATACTGGAAACTTAAAGTTTGAAAATGCGAATGAAAAATGGGGGTTTGAGCAGCCTACTATGTCTAACGGAGCCGCTTACGCAGATTTAGATAACGATGGCGATTTGGACTTGGTTATCAACAATGTGAATGAACGGGCTCATATTTATAAAAATAATACCCAAGAGCGCTTCAATAGAAATTATCTGAAAATTCAGCTAGAAGGCACCAATCAGAACCGATTTGCTATTGGATCTAAAGTGAAATTATTTGTGGGGTCTGAGGTAATTTCCCAAGAACAAATTCCCTCAAGAGGATTTCAGTCGTCAGTAGATTATACGATGACAATTGGATTAGGAAATCACACGCTTGTCGACTCGCTCCAAATTATTTGGCCCGACGCACAATACAGTCAATTGGATTCCGTCCAAGTCAATCAAACTTTGTACATCAAGCAAAAGGAAGTCTTACAAGAAAAGTTACCGCCCCCCCCCAAAAATGCGTTTAAACCCTATTTAAGTTCCGTCCAGAATCAATTCACGACGCATCAAGAGAATCTTTATAACGATTTTGACATAGAAGGCCTTCTGTACAAAAAATTGTCTCAAGAAGGACCTGCTTTAGCTGTGGGTGATGTTAATGGAGACGGCAATCAAGATATATATATAGGGGGTGCCAAAAATCAATCGGCCACCATGTATTTTCATTTGGGTGAAGGAAAACTTTCAGCAGGCGACCAGCCAGCCTTTCGGGAGGACTCGGTTTATGAGGATACAGCTGCAGCATTTTTTGATGCCGATGGAGATGGCGATTTAGATCTTGTTGTGGGAAGCGGAGGCAATGAAATAAATTCGACTAAAAATCTAATTCCCCGATTGTATTGGAACGATGGCAAAGGCAACTTTACTGCATCAGCCATTCCGTTACCTACCAAAAATCATAATATAGCAGTAATTGCTCCGGCCGATTTTGATCAAGATGGTATAATAGACCTCTTTGTTGGTTCTAGAAATGTTGTTGGTATATATGGTATTGCTCCAGAGCATCTCTTGCTTAAAAATAATGGCGACGGAACATTTATTGACGTAACAGAGTCTCACGGCTATCAGTTGAAAAATGCCGGGATGATAACCGATGCTCAATGGGTAGATTTTGATAATGACGAGCAACTTGACTTAATCACAGTCTCTGAATGGGGGACCCCTAAAATTTTCCAAAATGTAGGGAAGCGTCTTATGGAAATGCCCACAGATCTAGATCAGTGGAGCGGCTGGTGGAATTCTCTTAAAGTTGTTGATATAGATAACGATGGAGATCAAGATATGATCTTAGGGAATCAAGGCGAGAATTTACATTATCGGCCTTCCAAAGATTCTCCCATGAAAATGTGGATCAATGATTATGACAACAATGGAACCATTGAGCAAATTGTTACCCAACAGCAAGATGGGAAAGATTATCCCATTCATCAAAAAAAGGAATTAACGGGACAATTGTTACCCCTCAAAAAACAAAATTTAAAAGCCTCTGAGTATTCTACTCGCACCATTCAAGAACTTTTTCCGAAAGAAATTATTGAAAACACTTTAGTTCATGAAGTTCAAATGTCTACTTCAATGCTAGCAGTGAACTTAGGAGGTGGGAAGTTCGAAATGAAAAAGTTACCCTATCAAGTGCAATTGTCTTGTGTTTGCGCTATCGAATGTTTAGATGTAAATAAAGACGGAATCTTGGATCTATTGATGGCTGGAAATAACTTTGAGTTTAAACCTCAATTCTCTCGCCTAGATGCGAGTTTTGGAAATCTCCTACTAGGAGATAAAGAATTAAACTTTGAGTGGCAAAATCATGGGAAAAGTGGATTTTCTGTACGTAATGAAGTAAAACATTTACGTCAATTCAAAGATAAAAACAACGAAATATTTGTTGTGACTTCTATAAATGATGAAGAACCTAAAGTTTTTCGATTCAATGAATAAGCTCTTCTTAGGACTTTTAGGGATATTGTGTTATTGCTGTACAGCGGAACCTGCATTGTTTGAAATTATACCTTCTAGCCAGAGCGGAGTTGATTTTTCCAATACCCTCAAAGAAGAAAGTGATCTATCCATATTGGACTATTTGTATTACTACAATGGGGGTGGAGTTGCTGTGGGAGATATCAACAATGACGGTTATCCCGATGTTTTTTTAACCTCCAATCAAGGTGAAAATAAATTGTATCTCAATGGTGGAAACTTTCGTTTTCGGGATATAAGTCATCAGGCGGGAATAACGGGGAAAAGTAGTTGGAATACAGGGGCAACTATGGCCGATGTTAACGGTGATGGCTTACTGGATATATACGTCTGCGCTGTGGTCGGGATAAATGGATTCTCAGGACACAACGAGTTATATATCAATAATGGCGATAACACCTTTACCGAGCAATCGAAGCTCTATGGATTGGATACTCAAAGTTATAGCTCTTCAGCTGCTTTTTTCGATTATGATTTGGACGGAGATTTGGATCTGTATGTATTAAATCATGCCGTCCACACCCAAAATAGTTATGGACATTCTGATTTAAGGTATCAAAGAAACCCCAATACGGGAGATCAATTGTTTAAAAATAACAATGGTGTTTTTGTCGATGTAAGTGAGTCAGCTGGTATCCATGGAGGAGTAAATTCTTATGGGTTGGGATTGGCAACAGCAGATTTCAATTTGGATGGTTATCCTGATATTTTCGTGGGCAACGATTTTCATGAAGACGACTACCTCTATATCAATAATCAGGATGGTACGTTTCGAGAATCTCTTAAAGATTGGACCGGACATACCTCACGTTTTTCGATGGGGAGTGATGTAGCGGACATCAATGGTGATGGCTATCCAGATTTAATATCCTTAGATATGCTTCCACGCGATGAAAAAGTTTTGAAAGCATCAGAAGGAGATGATAATGTGCAAACTCAAAAAATGAGAATTGATCGCTATGGTTATCATTATCAATTTACGCGCAACATGCTTTTTGTCAATCGCCCGGATCAAGGTTTTATGGAAACGGCTTTGATGAGTGGCGTTGCCGCAACCGATTGGAGTTGGAGTGCTTTATTTGCCGATTTTGATAACGATTCCCAACAAGACTTATTTATCTCTAATGGAATCCCGAAACGGCCTAACGACTTAGATTTTATCAAATTCGTTTCAAACGAACAGATACAAAATAAAATCACAAAAACACGATTGGTAGATCGTAAAGCCCTTGAAATGATGCCCACAGGGGAGTGTCAGAATTTTATTTTTCAAGGAAAGTCGGGACTAAAATTTGTTGACAAAACCCGAAACTGGTTGCCTCAAGTTTCTGACGTTTCTGGCGCTACAGCCTATGCCGATTTTGACAGAGATGGAGACTTGGATCTGATTACGAACAACCTTAATGAACCTACAAAAATGTATCGTAACAGATCAGATGGAAAACAAAATTATGTGCAATTAAAGCTTCAATACAAGGAGCAAAATAGCATCGGTATTGGTACAAAGGTGTACAGTTATCATAATGGAGGAGAACTCCAATCTCAATCCTTATACACCTCCAAGGGTTTTCAGGGATCTTCGGAACCCTTGATTCATTTTGGATACGAAAATTTCCAAAAGGTAGATTCGTTAATTGTGGTATGGCCCGATCAGCGTTTCCAAGTATTGAAAAATTTACCCGTCAACCAGCGAATCGAAGTTAGTTATGACAAGACCAAACCTTGGACTTCTAAACGGCTTCGAAAATCAAGAGCTAAAGTGTTTACGGAGGTATCCGATCAATTGGGCTTAGATTATACCCATGAAGAAGACAACTACCTTGATTTTAATCGCGAAAAGCTTATTCCTTATAAGGGGTCCGATAGAGGCCCTGCAGTAGCCTTGGGGGATTTGAATGGAGACGGAAAAACCGATGTTTTTTTGGGAAGTTCAAAGTTTAAAAAGTCCAAACTATTTCTTCAGCAAGCAGGGAAATTTATTTCTACAGATTCCATCTTCCCTGATAAAACAGACGTCAAGGAATTTACAACTGCAGTTATTGCTGACTTCAATGCGGATCAAAAAAACGACCTATTTGTCGGAGCAGCTGGAGCTGATTTCTCAGGAAAATCATCTGCGCTCAAAGACCACTTTTGGATTTCTAAAAAGACAACTCTTTCGGAAAAAGAACTTCCAGAATATTTCGGAAATAGCGCAACAATTTGCGTTTTTGATTACGATCAAGATCAAGATTTGGATGTCTTTGTAGGCAGTCATATGATTACCGGAAACTTTGGTAAATTCCCCTCAAACGTTGTGCTAAACAACGATGGGAACGGCAATTTTACGGTGCTTCAACCCAAAGCCCTTCAGGAAATTGGAATGATTACGGATGCGGCATGGGTGGATCTAGATAACAATGGTGATTTTGAACTTTGGGTGGTAGGTGAATGGATGTCACCAAGGTCCTTTTCTTTTAAAGACGGTGAATTTCGTCCACAAAGTTTTAAGAATAAAAGTTTAAAAGGACTGTGGCAAAGCTTATCTTTTTTTGATATCGATCAAGATGGAGATCAAGACATATTTTTGGGCAATTGGGGACTCAATTCAAAATTTACAGCTTCCCCCAAAAAGCCTTTAAAAATGTATTTCGACGATTTTGATAACAATGGGCAAACAGAAACCATAGTAGCTATTGCCAAAGGCTCAAATTATTATCCTATTCATAGTATCGATGAGTTAACAGGTCAAATGATTCAATTAAGAAAAGGTTTTCAATCGTATACTGATTATGCAGGGCTTACCATAGAAGATATTTTAGGGGAAGAAGTTCTAGAACAAGCACAACTCCTTGAGGTTAATGAGTTAAGATCCGGATATTTGCGTAACGATAAGGGTAGCTTTGAGTTTATACCTTTTGACTTTTTACTGCAGCAAAGTCCCATTACAGCCTTCCAAAAAGATGATTTTTTGGGGACTGGAAATCCACAAATGCTCGCAGGAGGAAATTATTTTGGGGTCAAACCCTATCACGGCAGATTTGATAGTTTTCCAGGAGCACTCATCATTAGTGAAAACCAGACCGAACTAACTTCTGCATTGGGATTGAACTTTACCAATAAATCTGTTCGCAGTCTTGATACTTTTGACATGGAAGGTCAGAAATATCTTTTAGTGGTATACAACGATGATAAAGCTGAAGTGTTTCAATTTTGAAATGTGATTAATTATGAATTATAGGAAAATTATTGTTTTAGTGCCTTTGGTTTTGATAAGTGTTAGCATTGGGTATTTCTTTATACAACCGCAAGATTATAGGGTTGTGTTTAAAGTAAACACATTTCCAGCGGTTGTAAATCAGACACTCAAGTTGTGGCACAACAGTACTGATAGCAGCTTAAATTTAGAGCAATACGCTTTAGGGAATTTGAAACAACAATTCAAGTTTAACGATTCTTTACACCAATATCATTGGCGAATTGAAGCTATACACGACAGTTTATCAGAAATAACCTTAGATATTAAAGACCCTGAAAATTCGGTCGCCAACCGTTGGCAAAAACTTTTGGGGAACAATCCCATCGGTTCTCGCAGTAAAAAAAATGTTCTTGCATTTATCAATAAACTCAATGATCATATTCAAAAGTTTAGAATTCACAGTATAGAAGAAGTAGATTTACCCACCACCTTTTATGCTTATGTTTCCATAGCTGGAAAACAAACGTCTAAAGCCCGAGGGATGATGGCCAACATTAGTTATATATCGAATTTCTTATTGCAGAATAAAATCGAATTAAACGGCAGCCCTTTTATTACAGTAGAAGAATGGGATCAAAAAAACGATAGTATCCGTTATAATTTTTGTTTTCCCATCAAACGTTCCGACAAGCTTCCCGCCCACGAAGAAATTAAGTACAAAAAACTGTTCGCTAAAAAAGCGCTTAAAGCAGAGTTCAATGGAAATTATATTTACTCTGACAGGGCTTGGTATGCTTTGTTAAACTACGCCAAGAAAAATAATATAGAAATTGACCCTACACCTATAGAATCGTTTTACAATAACCCAAATATGGGAGGAAACGAATTGAACTGGAAAGCATTAGTCTATATGCCCATTAAGGAAGAAGCAATTGAATTTTAAAATCAAACCAAATCAAATGAATAAGCTGACGACATTTTTACTTGCAATTGTTTTACTGACAACAGCCTGCCAGAAAGATAACCGATATCAGACCGTTTTAGAAGATCCAACAACTTTTCACAAGGCAGTCGATAGACTCACTTCAGTCATCGTCCATGATATTTTCTCACCTCCTGTGGCTTCCAGGATTTATGCTTACCCCATGATAGCTGCATATGAAGCTATGCACCTAAAGCAGCCAGAAAAATTCCAATCCCTAGCCGGACAGCTCAATGGACTTTCCCAAATCGAAGCCCCCGAAAATCCAAATCTAGTTCATTACGATTTAGCTGCCTTACATGCCTTTTTAACCCTTGGGAAACAATTCATTTTTTCAGAGAATACCCTGGTCGTTTTTCAAGACAGTTTATATACAGAGCTGAAGGCCAAAGGAATGCCGCGTCGACTCTTCAAAAACTCCATAGCTTACGGGGAAAAATTGGCTTCGCATATCAAAGATTGGGCCGATGGAGACCTCTACAAACAAACCCGAACCTATCCTAAATATACCATTCGGGAACAAGATAAGTATTGGAAACCAACACCGCCTGCATACATGGATGGGATTGAGCCCCACTGGAATAAAATTCGAACTTTCGTATTGGATTCTGCCAATCAATTTGTACCAATCCCACCAATTCCATTTAGTTTGGAAGAAGGATCTCCATTCCGGGAGCAATTAGACGAAGTCTACCAGGTCAAAATAAATTTGACACAAGAGCAAACAGAAATTGCAAGTTTTTGGGATTGTAACCCTTATGTTACGCATCAAAATGGACACGCCATGTTTGCAACTAAAAAGATAACACCTGGAGGTCATTGGATTGGAATTACTAAAATTGCTGCACAAAAGGCGCAACAAGATCTGCCAACTACAATCAACACTTATACACGAGTTTCAATTGCTTTGTTCGATGCATTTATCAGTTGTTGGGATACCAAGTGGAACACCTTAGTGGTGCGTCCAGAAACATTAATCAATAATCATTTTGACCAAGAATGGACACCCTTACTTCAAACGCCACCATTTCCAGAATACACAAGTGGACATTCCGTTATTTCAAGAGCATCAGCGGTTGTACTTACAGATTTACTTGGAGACAATTTTGCTTTTGATGACACGACAGAAATGGATTATGGTCTTCCGATGAGATCCTATACTTCATTTTTAGAAGCTTCTGAAGAGGCAGCAATTTCAAGACTTTATGGAGGAATCCATTATATGATGGCTATTGAAGAAGGCGTAAATCAAGGTCAAAAGGTTGGCGACTTTATTGTTCAAAAACTCATCACGAATAAAAACAATTAAACTACCATTTTTATGCAAACTAAAAGATCCCTTTCCTTTTGGCAAATTATGACCATGAACTTCGGTTTCTTCGGAGTTCAATTCAGTTTTGGCCTACAGCAAAGTAATATGAGTGCCATTTACAAGTACTTGGGAGCAGAAGAATCCGAACTGCCCTTGTTGTGGCTTGCCGGTCCAGTGACCGGACTAGTGGTACAACCGATAATTGGAGCAATTTCGGATGGGACTTGGTCACCCAAGTGGGGTCGTCGAAAACCATTCTTTCTCATCGGGGCCCTGGTTGCCAGTGCAGCCCTGATTGCCATGCCCTATTCCAGTTCTATTTGGATGGCTGCTAGTTTGCTTTGGATCTTAGATGCAGCCAACAATATTGCTTTAGAACCTTACCGGGCATTTATTTCTGATAAACTCCCCGAAAAACAATACTCTCTCGGGTTTTTGATGCAAA
>WTJH01000010.1 GCA_011524915.1 Flavobacteriales bacterium
TTGTCGCCATTATTGGAAGAGGAGTTGATCCCTGATTTAGCATAAGCACTTACACCTGGGCTATCAAAGGGACTTTTAGAACGCATAAATAAAATACCGTTAAAGGCGTTTGCCCCATAAAGCGCTGAGGAAGCTCCCGGAAGTAATTCCAAAGAAGCTACATCCAATTGATTTAAACCTAATAGATTTCCTACTGCAAAGTTCAAGCCGGGAGCTGCATTATCCATTCCATCTACTAATTGGAGAAAACGAGTATTAGCGAAAGAAGCAAATCCTCGAGTATTTACCGAAGCAAATCCAATCGCAGAGTAATTGACATCTACACCTTTCAAATTTTCAAGTGAGGTGTAAAAATCAGGAGAAGTAGTGTTTTCTATATCCTTAAGGCTTAAGCGTTCTACGGAAACAGGAGATTCTGCAATACGCTCTGGTGTTCGAGAAGCCGCTACAATAATTTCTTCTAATTCGTTTTGAGCTTCGATCAAAACGATTGTCAAAGCAGCGTCTGCAGAAGCAACCTCTACTTTCTGGGTTTCAAAACCAACAGAACTAACCGTAATTACCAGAGGCAAAGCGGCATCTGTAGTGAAGCTGAAGTTTCCATCAAAATCTGTCACTACCCCCTCCCCAGCTTGTACAAGCACGTTGGCTCCTGGTATGGGTTGGTTGTTGTCGTCATTAACTGTTCCCTTAATGGTGGTCTGTGCAAAGGCGACAGATACCGAGAAAACAGCTAGAAGTGTCCATAATTTTTTCATGTGTTTACTATTTCTATTTTTTATAAGATCCGTAAATATAGTTAATTTGTTAAATAACCGTTAAAAAGGAGCTAATAGAGTTTGAATACAGATTTTGATCAAGTTTTAATACAATTCAATGCAGATCAACAAATAGGTCTCTATTGGGTGTTGGCCTTTATCATGTTTGGGGTGGCACTACAAATAGATGTTAAAGACTTTAGAAAGATTCTCACCCATCCCAAGGGGGTAGGGGTTGGCCTGTTCAGCCAGTTTGTTTTTTTACCGCTGCTGACCTACCTATTGGTCTGTTGGGCGAGTCCCCATCCAAGTTTGGCTTTAGGGATGTTTTTGGTGGCTTCCTGTCCTGGGGGCAACATTTCTAATTTCATGAGTTCGCATGCTCGGGCCAACGTGCCTCTTTCCGTAACACTCACGGCTTTTTCTTCGGCTTTTGCCATAGTGCTTACTCCCTTAAACTTTATGTTTTATGCTTCTTTATACACCCCTACTCAAGAGTTGCTTCAAAGCATTTCGGTTGATGGGGCCTCCTTGTTTAAATTACAACTGATGATGTTGGCTTTGCCTTTGATTTTGGGCATGGGCTTTGCTTCTCGTTTTCCAAGTGGCGCCCAAGCTTTGGCCCGTTGGGTTCACCCGCTTTCTTTAGGGATTTTTATCGTATTGGTAAGTGTTGCTTTTTGGGGGAATCGCGGATTATTTGTGGAACATTTTGAAATCTTTTTCTATTGGGTGCTCTTGCATAACGCAATAGCCTTGATGAGTGGATATGGTTTAGGGTTTGTTTTGAAATTGGACGTCCATACGTGTAGAACCATAGCCTTAGAGACTGGAATCCAAAATTCTGGCTTGGGCCTAGCGCTTGTGTTTGCTTTTTTTCAAGGTTTAGGAGGTATGGCCATGATAACTGCATGGTGGGGCATTTGGCATATTATTTCAGGCTTATCGGTATCCAGTTATTTCCGGTTGAAGAATCCAAAAAAGTCATAGGATGTTATATGCTTTGGTGCGTTTTTGGTTGCGCGTTTACTTTCGAATTTATTTTGGAAAAGTTCAAGTTTTTGGGCAGGAAAAGCTCCCTAAAAATGCAGGAATCCTTTTCAGTCCCAATCATCAAAATGCTTTAATTGATCCGCTACTGCTAGCGGTAACTCTCAAGGAGCCTATCCACTTTTTTACTCGAGGTGATGTTTTTATCAAACCCCTCAAAGGGATTTTAAGGCGGTTGAATTTACTTCCCGTTTATAGAATTCGCGATGGATTTTCAAGTTTGAAGAAAAACCAAAACTCATTTGATGTTGGTGTTCAAAAGCTTTTAGAAAGAAAGAACGTCCTTATATTTTCTGAAGGCCTACATCATGAGGAGTATTTTCTTTATCCCATCTCTAAAGGGAGTAGTCGATTGATGCTACAGGCGCAGCAGGGTGCTCCAGTCCCTATGTATATGGTTCCTGTGGGAATTAATTACAGCGCCCCCAAAGAGGCAGGTTCTCACATTCATTTGGTTTTTGGAGATCCAATCAAGGTCCCTTCTGTTCCTGCAGGCCAAAGCATTCAACCACAAACCATCCGTGAATTGAAAAATAAGCTAGAAGTGGGGATGCGGTCCTGTTTGTGGATCCCGAAATTTTCGGATCAATACCAAAGTCAAGTGGCCCGCATCAGTCATGTGCTCACACAAAAATCCTTTGTAGAAGTGCGTAAAGATCTCGAGGGAGAGGAGCGCCATCCATTGCCGAATCGCAAGTTTAATTGGTGGATTAAAAAGGGGATTGGATTTGCGAACTATCTCCCTGCAGCCTTTATTCGTTGGCAATGCAAACGGCTTAAAGATCCCGTTTTTGAAGGGATGCTCCGGTGTTTTGCTAGCCTATTGGTCTATCCCATTTATTGGTCTATCCTAGCCGTATTGGGGAGCTTTTTTGTTGCACTTCCTGGGCTTGTACTACTGATAGCAGGAATTATATTGGCAAAAACTATAGAAAAAAATATATACATAGACAAAACAAATAAACCTTGATAATTCATCAAAAATCCACTTCATTTGACCATTAAACATCAGTTATTGTTATGATAAATTTTAAATGCATCTTCGAAGAGATCGTCTTATTTTTGTGGCTGGTATGAAAGACGTGATTATTATAGGTGCTGGTCCGATTGGATTGGCTTGCGGGATTGAAGCTCAGCAAAAGGGATTGGATTATCTTATTTTGGAAAAAGGGGTCTTGGTCAATTCGATTTATCATTACCCTCGGAATATGACCTTCTTTTCAACTTCAGAACATTTAGAAATTGGGAATGTACCCTTTATTTCCCATCAGTCTAAACCCACCCGTGCCGAAGCTTTAGAGTATTATCGCCGGGTTTGTCAGCATTTTGATTTAAATGTTCGATTATATGAAGGGGTAGAAAAAGCGGAAAAGGAGCAGGATCATTTCTGTATACGTACCTCTAAAGAAACCTATAGAACCCAAAATCTAGTTATTGCTTCGGGATTTTATGATCGCCCATACTTGTTAAATGTTCCTGGGGAGGAACTGCCTAAAGTTCGCCATTATTACGATGAACCGCATCCCTATTTTAATATGGATTTGGTCGTAATTGGTTCGGCTAATTCTGCTGTAGATGTAGCTTTAGAGACCTATCGCAAAGGTGCCAAAAGTGTAACCATGATTATTCGGGAGCCTGAAATCGGAAAGAATGTCAAATATTGGGCTCGCCCCGATATTGTTAATCGTATTGAGGAAGGAAGCATACAGGCATATTTTAATTCAGAAATCACGGAAATACGCCAAGATAGTATTGACTTTCTTACTCCTGATGGGCCCAAATCAATTTCCAATGATTTTGTACTTGCTATGACAGGATATCAGCCCCACTTTCAAATGCTTGAGGACTTGGCAGTAGAAACACAAGCAGACGGATTTAAGACGCCTCAATACAACCCTGCTACAATGGAGTCCAATACTTCAGGAGTTTATTTGGCTGGAGTGGTTTGTGGAGGGCTTAAAACCAACAAATGGTTTATCGAAAATTCAAGGGTTCATGCGCCCATGATCATCGATCATATCCTCACCCAAAAGGTTTAGATTAATTTCCGAAGCGCCAATACAGAGCCTAGATGAACTCCATCGTGAAAGCCAGCAAAAGCAATGGCTTGCTCAATCCCATCGAGTGTAAAATGGGTCGAGGTGGTGTAAGATTTGTAGTCTTTAAAAAATCCAGGGGTCCCCAAATCCTTTTTAATTTGTTCAAGACTACTTTGAAAAATGGATTTCAGTTCTTCGATACGATCGGCAGAAACCAAGGCTTCAGGTTTAGTTCCTTTACGGAAATGATCGATCCAATAGGCATCTATAGGGATCTGTTGTCCAGATAGTCCGTAAGTAAGTAACATTCGGGTCGCTAAAACATGACCTATATTCCAAATAAGGTTATTGTTAAACCCCTCTGGAATGCGATTCAAGTCTTCTTCGGAATAAGCATTGAGTGTTTTTAAAAACAGATTCTGATTGTGGTCCCAAATCCGAAGGGACAATTCCAGCTGCGTATCCATCATGTTTAAAAGGAGATATATTTAAGTTCTAGGGCAAAGCTACCACTAGAAGTGCCGCTTGGGTCTTGTCCGATTAAGGCCGCTTGATGGGGGCTTAGAAGGGCGCTTTGTGGAACCGATCGACTATCATTATCCGTAAGATTTGCACGGTTGGTAGTAACATTTTGAATATCTGAAGTCAACATCAAGCCCAAATCAATATTGGTTGAATCTCGTCTAATGATATCGCTAATATGGTCCGTGATTCGGAATCGATATCTCCAAGGTTCTCCAGCATCGTTATTTTCTAAAATACCACTGTAGATAACTTTTTGTCCGGTTTCGTTTTCGCTTTGATCAACCGAATGGTCAACTAATGAGAATCCATTATCGTACCTATACAAGTATAGTCGGGGCGCTTGCAGACTTACAGGATTTTCTGGATCTACATAAAACATGAGGTTGGCTTCATTGATCAGCCAGGGTTCTGTTCGTAGGCGATCCAGTAATTCGTTGTCGTTTGGACTTTGATCGTCAAACAAACGGATCCGTCCCATTAAAGACCCACCGTTAAGAAAAATTTGAGAGGTTGGAACATCGCTTTGAGCCGCTATGGGAGCTTGATTTTGACTGTTGAGAATGGTGTTGAAACGAACACCTCCAAGATTCAAGGTTTCTGTAGCTTTCTCTAAATCTGTTGTATCATCAGTGGTGTCGTCTGTTGTCCCTTGTTGGTTGACTTTGAGGTAGGTGTAATTGATTTTGATGCTAGCGTTGGTGGCATCCAACAACATATAAAGATCTTCGTTTCCAGGGTCAACTTCAATCAATATTCCTCGGATGTGTCTTTGGAAGGCAGAGGTTTCGGTGAGGATATCATCTCCTTCCATATCTATTATTCTACTCTGGAAAAATTGGGGATCCAAGGGGACTCGAATCCGTGGGGTGAGTCGTGTTTCGACTTGAGTAGTTTCGTCTTCTTCTGTGTCTTCGTTGTCCTCTTCATAGTTGAACCGAAGCTCTTCAAAATTGAGTTGGATGGTTTCATCGTGTAAGGTTGCCCCGACAAATCCTTCTTGTAGAAAATTTCGGTCGGAATAATAGATGGTCCGCGTTTCAAAATTGTTGTTCGGATCCAAGGGGTTGAGGTAATACGTAAACTCATGTACACGCATTCGGAGTGCTGCATTCCGATTTCCAAAAATTGAATCTACCTCATAAACTTTATTTTCGGCATCGTAGGTGCTGTTGTCCTCATCTACGTCATCGAGGATACCATCGTTGTCCGAATCTGGGCTTAAAGGATTGAGTCCGGCTTGAGTTTCAAGAATATCAGATACCCCATCGTTATCCGTATCACTTTCCGCATCGTCGGGATCGCTATCAAAGGCATCGATTACCCCATCGTTATCCGAATCTGTGGTATTATTGAAAAAAGGGATTTCCAGGAATACTTCGGTAACCGTTTCTTGTTCGTCTATATAAGTGGCGGTTTCCCCAGATGTATCTGCCTCATTTTGGGGAGAAAGAACTCCAAAATTGGCGTCTGCTGGAACCGAAATTTGAGAAACAAAGATGGCTTGGGTTTGTCCTAATAAAGGATCCGAAAATCGTCCTAGTTGTGCTACAGGGAGATTGTTGCTTTGAAAATTTTGAATTTGATGTTGGTAGGCAAAGGCCGGAATTGAAACCGATTCGTTGGTAAAGGCTTCACCATCAAATAAAGATCCAGTGACACTGTGGTATTCGGGTTGGCACTGATAGGTGGATAGGCAAACCCCGAGGAGGATCCAGAGAAAGGGACGTTGCAGGAATTTCATTTAGACTAGATCAGGTGTTGGGCATAAAAATCCACGTAATCACTGGGGTTAGTGGATTCGGTGTGTTCTACTACAGGAAGTTTGTTTTCTTTGATACGTTGTTGAAGCTCATCCGAATTGATTTGACTACTTAATCCTAGAGCATCCAAATGTGGGATACTTTCTTGGACAAGGGTTTCGTAAGAGGGGCCTGCATAAGCAGCCGCATCTTCAGCGGATATACCGTCAAAAACCATCTTTTCATTCATTTTTGCGTCGAGAGTTCCTTCAAAATCTTTTTCGTAGGCTGAAAGCATTAGACGGCTATTCTCAAAAAGAGGTTCATTTTCGAAATAACTTTTTAAATACAAGGGGAAAAGACTGGTAAACCATCCATGCAAATGAATGATATCTGGAGACCAATTGAGTTTTTTGACCGTTTCAACCACGCCTTTGGTAAAGAAGATCATCCGTTCGTCGTTGTCTGGATAAATCTGGTTTTCGGCCTCGTGCAAGACCCCTTTACGTTTAAAGTATTCTTCATTATCAATGAAGTAAACTTGCATCCTTTCTTTGGGTATGGAGGCTACTTTGATGATGAGTGGCATGTCCATATCATTGATCACTAAGTTCATCCCTGACAGACGGATCACTTCATGCAGTTGGTGACGCCTTTCATTGATCAGCCCATAACGGGGCATAAAGATTCGGGTTTGCCCCCCGGCATCGTTTACTGCTTTAGCGATTTGAAAAGCATTTACGGCTTGTGTTGTTTGCGGAAGATAGGGCACAACCTCCGAGGAGATGATCAACACGCGTTTGTCTTTAATCATGGATTTCCCTTTAGAATAGTTTCGTTCGAAAGTCCTGCAAAATTACAAAAATTATGCTTAACTCTCACTTATGCAGTATCTTTGAGTACTTGGAAGCCAAACTTTTGCAAATATTTAAAACTTTTACTGATTTAAGAGAACAATTAGACTCAGGGCAGGGCTCTGTAGGTTTTGTTCCAACGATGGGTGCTTTGCACGAGGGGCATGTGTCTTTGGTTCGCAGAGCAGCTGCCGAAAACACACGTGTAGTGGTCAGTATTTTTGTCAACCCTACCCAGTTCAACGACCCAGCAGATCTGGAAAAATATCCTCGAAACTTAGAACAAGATCTTCAAATCTTGGAATCTTTAGGCTCCCAACTTTTTGTGGTTTGTCCAGCGGTTTCTGAACTTTATGGAGATCGACTGGAATCCAAAATCTATGATTTAGCTCATTTAAGTGAAGTTATGGAGGGGGCCATGCGTCCGGGACATTATCAGGGGGTGGCTACTGTAGTGGAAAAACTGCTGAAAGAGGTCCGTCCGGATCAGGCTTATTTTGGAGAAAAAGACTTTCAACAATTTAAAGTGATTGAACGCTTAGTTGCTTTAGAATCCATCGATGTTCGGTTGGTTCAATGCCCCATTGCAAGAGAACACCACGGTTTGGCGCGTAGCTCTCGAAACGAACTCCTAAGCCCGCAGGCGCGTAGGGATGCCGGGGTCATATATGCTGTGTTACAGCAGATCAAAAAGGATTATCAGGCAGGAGATTACAGCTACCCATTCCTCAAGTCGAAAGGCATTCGTGAACTTTCAAAAATCCCCAACAGTAGGGTCGAATATTTTATTTTGGCAGATGAAGAAAGCTTGGAAGAAATCGAAAGCTTAGGCGATTCTACCAAAGTCCGAGCATTTGTTGCGGTACAGCTCGAAAAAATTAGGCTAATCGATACTTTGAATTATCAAGAATAAATACCTTTGCCCCATGCAAATAGAGGTGTTAAAATCCAAAATCCACAGGGTACGTGTAACTCATGCCGATCTGAATTATGTCGGGAGTATTACAATTGATAAAGACCTCATTGAGGCTGCTAATCTAGTGGTGGGCGAAAAAGTTCAAGTGGTTAATGTCAATAATGGCGAGCGTTTGGATACCTATGTGATTGAAGGGACAGCAGGCTCTGGAGAAATAACCATGAATGGACCAGCTGCCCGAAAGGTGCAACCAGGTGATATCGTCATTATCATTGCATATGCACACATGGATATCGATAGCGCCAGAACTTTTGAACCTACTTTGATCTTTCCGGACGAGCAAACGAATCGTTTAGCTTAAATCATGCGTTTAAGAGCTCTTTTGAAAACCCTGATTCCTCTTTCTGTAGGAATCCTTTTTATTTACTTATCTGTACGTCAAACAACAGCAGAACAACAACAAGAAATTTGGTTCAATTTTAAAAAAGCAGACTTAAAATTTGTTTTCTTATCTGTTCTCTTTGGTTTCTTGAGTCATTTATCCAGGGCATACCGATGGTTGTATTTGCTTAAGCCTTTAGGGTACCAACCAAAATTCATCAATAGTGTTTTAACGGTTTTTGTTGCTTATATAGCCAATTTAGGAATCCCACGCTCAGGAGAAGTTTTGAGAGCTTCCTTACTCTGGAATTACGAAAAAGTTCCTTTCGATAAAAGCTTTGGAACCATAGTATTGGAGCGGCTTGTAGATTTAATTTTTCTAGCTCTTGTAGTAGGAATAGCCTTAATCCTACAATTCGATCTGATTTATAGTACTCTTTTTGGGGCTTCACGTTTGGATCTGTATACGGTACTCCTCTTCATAGGAAGCGGTTTACTCCTTTTTTTTGGGGTTAAATATTTTTGGAAGCGTTCTTTTTCTGGGAAAGCCCGAATTCAAAATTTTGTAGAGGGACTTCGCGATGGTATACTTTCGTTCCGTTCCATGGAGCATAAATGGGCATTTGTAGCTCATTCCGTGTTTATATGGACCATGTATATCGCCATGTTTTATGTCATTAAATGGACCGTTCCTCAAACCTTTGGATTGGGATTAGATGCTATAATCCCTGCATTTGTGGTGGGTGCATTAGCGATTTCAGCCACCAATGGAGGTATAGGAGTGTATCCTTTTGGAGTGGCATTAGTATTGCAGAGTTTTGGCATTGCAGAGGCGCCTAGCCTATCGTTTGGTTGGATCATGTGGACAGCACAAACCGCCATGGTGGTGTTGGCCGGGGGAGCTTCATTTTTATTACTACCTTTCGTAAATACCATTAAATCTTCCAGACATGGCTAAGGCCAAAAAAGCTTTTTTTTGTCAAAGTTGTGGAGCGCAACATCCCCAATGGCAAGGGCAATGTAAAGCCTGTAAGGAATGGAATACCTTAGTGGAAGAAATCATTGCGCCGGCTCAAGGGACTGCTGCTAGTTCTGTCTCGAATCGGCAAAATAATACGCCTTTAGCGCTTACGGAGATCCAGGCAGATCAAAACCCGCGAATGTTAAGTTTGGATCCTGAAATGAATCGAATTTTGGGAGGTGGTTTTGTCCCGGGAGCTGTTATGCTTTTGGGGGGAGAGCCCGGGATCGGGAAGTCCACTTTATTACTGCAGCTTTCGATGCAGATGGATCGTAAAGTTTTATACGTTTCTGGGGAAGAAAGTCTACAACAAATAAAATTGCGAGCCGATCGTCTGGGAGTCGCTACAGATCAGACCTTTATCTTGAGTGAAACCGATTTGGGGTCTATTTTTAGCCAGCTCGAAAAAGTAGCGCCCGAACTCATTATAATAGATTCTATTCAGACGCTTCAGAGCGACAGGATCGAAAGTGGAGCCGGTTCTGTTTCTCAAATTCGAGCCTGTACAGCCGAGTTGATTCAGCTAGCGAAAACCACACAAATCCCCATCATTTTGGTAGGGCATATCACCAAGGAAGGGCAATTGGCAGGCCCCAAAATTCTAGAACATATGGTGGACACGGTTTTGCAATTCGAAGGCGATCGAAATCATATGTATCGGATCATCCGAGTTCAAAAAAACCGTTTTGGAGCGACCTCTGAATTAGGGATCTATGAAATGCAAAGTGAAGGGCTCCGTCCGGTGACCAATCCTTCCGAAATTTTACTTTCCCAGCCTAGAGAAGGGTTCAGTGGCCACGCCGTTGTGGCAACAATCGAAGGGATTCGACCCTTGATGATCGAAGTACAAGCGTTGGTGAGTACAGCGGTTTATGGGACCCCTCAACGCTCGACTACTGGATTCAATGCCAAACGCTTGAATATGCTTTTGGCGGTTTTGGAAAAACGAGCAGGCTTTGCTTTGGCCACCAAAGACGTATTTATAAACATCGCTGGAGGATTAAGTCTGGAGGACCCGGCTTTGGATCTAGCCGTGATTGCAGCAATCTTATCCAGTTATCAGGATATAGCTCTCCCGGCTCAATGTTGTTTTGCTGCCGAAGTTGGCCTTTCGGGAGAACTACGACCCGTTCCTAAAGTAGAACAACGTATTTCTGAGGCAGCCAAATTAGGCTTTCAAACCATTATTGTTGCTCAGGCCGGAAAAAAACCTTTGGAGCATAAGGGCATCCAAATTATTGCCTTCGATAAATTAGAAGCTGTCTTAACATATCTTTTGGGATAAAAGCGCAGCATCCTTCCAAAAAAGACCTAATTTTAAAGTACCTATACGACGGTCTATGGAAAAAATTATTCAACAGTTTTTAGACGATGTACATCGTCGAAATCAAAATGAACCTGAATTTTTACAGGCAGTTTCTGAAGTAGCTGAAAATGTATTGCCCTATATCGTAGCGAACGATATCTACTATGGACAAAATATTTTACTACGGATGGTTGAGCCGGAGCGGGTCGTTTCTTTTCGAGTAGCTTGGATTGACGACCAAGAACAGATTCAAGTGAATCGCGGCTATCGAATTGAAATGAATTCTGCTATTGGACCCTATAAGGGAGGCTTGCGTTTTCATCCTTCGGTAAACTTAAGTGTCCTAAAATTTTTGGCATTTGAACAGATTTTTAAAAACAGCCTCACGACTCTGCCCATGGGTGGAGGAAAAGGAGGTTCAGATTTTGATCCCAAAGGAAAATCAGATACCGAAGTGATGCGATTTTGTCAGAGTTTTATGACCGAGCTTTTTCGTCATATTGGTCCCAATCGGGATATTCCTGCAGGAGATATAGGTGTTGGCAGTAGAGAAATCGGCTATCTTTTTGGACAATACAAACGCCTGAAGAATGAATTTACAGGAGTACTTACAGGAAAAGGCGTGAGTTGGGGCGGTTCTTTGATCCGTCCAGAAGCAACAGGTTATGGAGTCGTTTATTTTGTTGAAAATATGTTGGCGCATCATTCCGAGAGTTTTGAGGGGAAAGACGTGGTAATTTCCGGCTCTGGAAATGTAGCCCAATACGCTGCTGAAAAAGCAATTCAGTTGGGTGCCCGAGTGTTGACTCTTTCAGACTCTTCGGGTTATATTTTTGACCCTGATGGGATTGATGCAGAAAAATTAAATTTTGTGATGCGTCTTAAAAATGAAGAACGCAAACGCATTCATCACTATGTAGAGGCGTATCCTAAAGCACAGTTTATCAAGAACAAAACCCCATGGGAAGTCCCCTGTCAAATAGCACTTCCTTGTGCGACTCAGAATGAACTTCAATTTAAAGATGCTCAAACACTGGTGGCCAACGGATGTAGAGCTGTAGGAGAAGGGGCTAATATGCCTGCCACTCCCGAAGCCATTCATCATTTTATAGAACAACAAATTTTATTTGCTCCCGGGAAAGCTTCTAATGCGGGTGGTGTTGCAGTTTCTGGTCTTGAAATGGCTCAAAACTCACTTCGTTACAGCTGGAGTAGAGATGAAGTGGATCAGAAATTAAAAACCATCATGGGCGATATTCACGATTCGTGTGTCAGTTATGGAAGTGAACAAAATTATATCAACTACGTCAAAGGAGCCAATATCGCTGGTTTTGTAAAAGTAGCAGATGCGATGTTGGCCCAAGGAGTCGTTTAGTTCATGACTGTAAACCTTAGACTTTTGGTGCTGGGGACTACCAAATACAGTGATTCCAGCCTTATTTTACACGGATATACACCAGAATTGGGGCGGATTACTCTTATGCTTAAAGGGGTGAGGAACGCTAAAAGAGGGAGTATTCGAACGGCATTGTTTCAACCGCTCAATCATTTGGAGGCCGTTGTAGATTATAAGCCCAATCGGGGGATGCATTATCTGAAAGAGGCCAAAGTGTATTCGGTTTATAAAACCCTCCACCAGGACATCAGCAAAAGTTCCGTGATTTTGTTTTTGTCGGATATTTTAAATCAAGTTCTTAGAGAAGAACAACAGGAAAACGAGCCTTTATTTCACTTTTTGGTCCACGCGTTAGACTGGTTTGATTGTACGGATAAGTCAGCAAATTTTCATTTAAAATTCCTGATGGAATTCACCAAATTTCTAGGACTATATCCCAATTTTTCTGGAACCAAAACCGATTTTTTTGATTTAGCTTCAGGTTCTTATGTCTCCCAAGAACCCTACGAAAATGGGTTGATAGCCCCCCTTTTAAATCATTGGGAAAGTTTAGATGCTTGCAGCTTCGAATCCTTAGAAAAGCTTCAGCTCAACCAACAAATAAGGCAGCAGTTGTTAAGTCAAATCATCGTATATTACCGCTTACATATACAGCAATTTAAAGAACCAAAATCTTTAGCAGTACTCCATGGACTTTTCAACTAGGCTTTTTTGGGCTTTAGGGATTTTATTTTTCGGACTTTTTCCGAAACAGCTCTATGGACAAACCTTGATCGTTCGGAATGCTCAGTCCCAAGAAACACTTGCGCAGGTTGCGGTTTTTACACCCGATAAATCGCATTATACTCTAACAGATTCTCTGGGGGTAGCCTCATTGGAAGGTTTTGCTACCAAGACATGGCTTCGGTTTCAACTGTTAGGCTTTGAAGACCTAAACGTATATTGGGAGGGAGAATCCTTGTTGGAAGTTGGGCTGCAACCCCAAACCGAAAATTTAGAAGAGGTTATTTTATCGGTGGCGCGCTCAGCAAACAAACGAAGGGCATTGGCCGAAAAAGTAAGTGTAATTCAAGGCCAGATGATTCGAGAAAATCGGACCGGAACAGCTGCTGAACTCTTGCAACGGGCTCCCGGTGTTCGGATTCAGAAAAGTCAAGGAGGCGGAGGTTCTCCTGTGATACGCGGGTTCGAAGCCAATCGAATTTTATTGGTAGTCGACGGGGTTCGGATGAACAATGCGATCTATCGATCGGGTCATTTACAAAATGCGATCACTATAGACCCTAATATATTGGAACGGGTAGAAATTGTTTATGGCTCTTCTTCGGTAGGTTACGGGAGCGATGCTCTCGGAGGAGTTGTACATTATTATACCAAGAGTCCTAGGATTGGTTCAGAAGCCTCTGTCCAGTCGAGTTGGAATAGTAGTTTTAATTCGGCTAATAGTGCCTGGGTACAACACGCATCTGTAGAAACCAATCAAGAACGTTGGGGAAGCTATTCGGCTTTGACCTATTCGAGTTTCGGCGATATCCGAATGGGGAAGAATAGGTTTCACGATTATGCCGATTGGGGAAAAAATTTCGAATATTCCGAAAATAATCGCGAAATATATGCAGCTCAAGCGACCACCAATGAAGATCCAAACCTGCAAAAACATACGGGCTACAGTCAGTGGGATTTTTTCCACAAACTCGTCTATCAAAAAAATGAAAGACAACAGTGGGGATTAAACTTTCAGTTTTCGCGTTCTTCAGATATCGACCGTTATGATAAGCTGAATGAATACAGCGGAGAAGAGTTAAAATTTAGCGAATGGTTCTATGGGCCTCAAATGAGATTTTTGGTCGCCCCACGGGTAGATTTCTATCCTCAAAAACGGTGGATGGATCACGGAAAAGTGATCTTGGCTTATCAGTATGTAGAAGAATCTAGAAATAGCCGCCGCTTCAATAGTCTAAACCGGAAGTCTCAGGAAGAAACAGTTTATGTCTGGAGCTTAAATGCCGATTTTGAAACCCAAAAACAAGAGGGCCAAAAATGGTCTTATGGGACCGAGATCTTATACAATCAAATTCAATCCATCGCTTATGAAAGGGAACTCCAAGTCAACAATAACCGAATTGAGAGTTTGGGGATTCGATTGCCCGTTCCCACCCGTTACCCTTCGGACGGATCCAGCTATACGAGTTTTGCGGTTTACCTCAATTGGATTTATGAACTATCCGAAAAACTCACCCTAAATGCAGGGTCCCGATTAACGTTTACTTCTATTGCCGCCCAATGGGATGACGTGGCTCAAATCAGCAGTTCTTTATCTCAGGTGGAGTTGGCTTCTGAAGCCCTGACCAATACGGTTGCAGTCACCTATCGACCCACCCTAAAGTGGCAGTGGAATACCCTGTTTTCCAATGGTTTTCGAAGCCCAAACATCGACGATATTGGGAAAATTCGAGAAAGCAACGGACAACTCATAGTACCCAACGACTTTTTAAAACCCGAATATGCCTATACCGTAGAATCATCTCTTCGGTTCAACAGTCTGGATCGGAATTTTTATGCTGCCGTAAACGTTTTTGGGACGCTAGTTTCACGTCATATTGTTCGCTCGGATTACATCATTTTTTCAGATACATCGACAGAAGACCCAAATACTATTCTTTATAACGGAGAGGAGGTAAACACCATTGCCAATAAAAATCTTGGAAATCGGAGGATTTATGGAGGCTCCTTCGATATGCGCTATAATTTGAATCAGCAATGGAAATCTCAAACCAGTCTAACCTATACATCTGCATTCAATCATGTTCAGTATGGCCCTATGCCGTCCATATCTCCTTTTTTTGGGTACTGGGATTTGAGCTATGAGAAGCAGGCATTTATGGCTACGCTTCGAGTAGATTTTAGTGCAGCTAAAGACCCTAAAGATTATAGCTTAGGAGGGGAAGACGGTCTGGAAGAAACACCACTAATTGACCCTGAGGCGACCAATCTTCGTCAGCGATATGCGGGCATGCCTGCTTGGCAAGATTGGAGTTTGGTTGGGCGTTATCGTCCTTCGGAACGTTTGGAAATTCATATGGGAGTAACCAATATACTCGACGCTCACTACCGGACTTTTGCTTCTGGAATTTCAGCTCCCGGAAGGAGTTTACGCCTAGGAATCGATCTAAAATTTTAGACCATAAATCAGGCCAAATTCCTTAATTTCGCAGCACTTAACAAATTGCTTACATGGGCTTTAAGGAATATAAACATTTGAATCTGCCGCAAACTGCTGAGGAGATTCAACAGTTTTGGGAACAAGAGGATGTATTTCACAGGAGTATCACCGAACGCGAGGGGGCTCCTGACTATGTATTTTTTGAAGGTCCTCCTTCTGCCAATGGGATGCCAGGGATCCACCACGTGATGGCCCGAACCATCAAAGACCTCTTTTGTCGATACAAAACTCAAAAAGGGTTTCAAGTCAAACGTAAAGCCGGATGGGATACCCATGGACTACCAGTAGAATTGGGAGTTGAAAAAGAGTTGGGCATAAGCAAAGAAGATATTGGAACCAAGATTACTGTAGAAGAGTATAGTGCCGCTTGTAAACAAGCTGTAATGCGGTATACCGATGTTTGGAACAATTTAACCCATCAAATGGGGTATTGGGTGGATACAGATAATCCCTATGTTACTTATACCTCAAAATACATGGAATCTGTTTGGTGGTTGTTACAGCAGATCTATCAAAAAGGACTGTTGTATAAAGGGTATACCATACAGCCTTATTCTCCTATGGCGGGAACAGGATTAAGCTCTCATGAACTCAATCAACCCGGAACCTATCAGGATGTAAGTGATACTACGGTTACCGCCCAATTCAAACTTTTGGACGATAGCCTTCCAAAGACTTGGGTCGACTCTGTTCCTCTGTATGCTTTGGCATGGACCACAACCCCTTGGACGCTCCCATCCAATACAGCTCTAACGGTAGGCCCTAAAATTGATTATGTAGTTATTCAGACCTACAATCAGTATACGCATCAACCCGTACGTGTACTTTTAGCGGAAAAACTAATAGCAAAGCAATTTGCTAAGAAATATGTTCAAGTATCGGAGGTAGAAGAATTACAGAACTATCAAGCTGCCGATAAACACATTCCCTTTTGTATCGTAGAACGTGCCAAAGGAGAAGCACTTGTTGATATTCGATACGAACAACTTTGGGAATCTGGACCCAAGCCGATGGAAAATCCCGAAAATGCATTTCGGATCATCGCCGGGGATTTTGTAACGACGGAAGACGGAACGGGGATCGTTCATACCGCACCGACTTTTGGAGCCGACGATGCTAAAGTGGCTGCCGAAGCAATTCCTCCGGTTCCTCCGCTATTGGTAGAAGATACGAATGGCAATCAGGTTCCATTGGTCGATCTTAAAGGGCGGTTTCGTCCCGAAGTGGGAGCCCTTGGAGGACGCTTTGTAAAAAACGAATATTATCCGGAAGGGGAGGCCCCCGAAAAATCCGTAGACGTTGAAATTGCCATCGAGCTGAAAACTCGAAACAGAGCTTTTAAAGTTGAAAAATACGTTCACTCGTATCCCAACTGTTGGCGTACCGACAAGCCCATACTTTATTATCCATTAGATTCCTGGTTTATTAAAGCAACTGAGGTTCGTTCTCGGATGGTGGAACTCAACCAGCAGATCAATTGGAAACCTCAATCTACCGGAGAAGGGCGTTTTGGGAATTGGCTATCCAATGCCAATGATTGGAATTTGTCGCGTTCTCGATTTTGGGGAATTCCTTTACCTATTTGGAGAAGTGAAGACGGGACAGTAGAACGTATCATTGGATCGGTGACTGAGCTGAAGTCTGCTATACAAGAGTCTATAGAAGCCGGTTTTATGGACCAAGATCCTTATCCAGATTTTGTTCCGGGCGATATGAGTGACAGCAATTACGAACAAATAGATTTGCACAAACATCTGGTCGATCAGATCATTTTAGTCGGACCCCAAGGGGAGCGCTTAGAGCGGGAACCCGACCTAATCGATGTTTGGTTCGATTCGGGTGCAATGCCCTACGCCCAATGGCACTACCCCTTCGAAAACAAGGATTTAATAGATTCCAACAAAGCTTTTCCTGCAGATTATATAGCCGAGGGGGTCGACCAGACTCGTGGTTGGTTTTATACCCTTCATGCTATAGCCACGCTCGTTTTTGACGATTTAGCCTATAAAAACGTAGTCTCTAATGGCTTAGTTTTGGACAAAACAGGCCAGAAGATGTCCAAACGCTTGGGGAATGCTATAGATCCTTTTGAGACATTGAATACTCATGGTCCTGATGCCACCCGATGGTATATGATTGCAAATGCCAACCCATGGGACAATTTAAAGTTCGACTTGGAGGGAATTGTCGAAACCAAAAGAAAGTTTTTTGGGACACTATATAACACCTATTCCTTTTTTGCTCTTTATGCCAATATCGACGGCTTCCATTTAAAGGAAGATGAAATTCCAGTAGCCAAACGAGTAGAACTGGATCGTTGGATTTTATCGGAGCTTCATTCCTTAATCGCACAAGTGGATGAAGACTACAACGCATACGAGCCTACCCGGGCTGCACGAGCTATAAGCGAATTTGTTCAAGAAAAATTGAGTAATTGGTATGTTCGACTTTCCAGAAGACGGTTTTGGAAAGGGACCTACGGAAAAGACAAAATTGCAGCCTACCAGACCCTACACACTTGTTTGACTGCGGTAGCTCAATTGATGGCTCCGATTGCACCTTTCTTTGCAGAGCGCTTGTATCGCGATTTGCTTCAGTTGGAAGGCAGCAATGCGTCTGTTCATATGGCAAACTTCCCAAGCTCCGAAAATTCTTATATCGACGCTCCTTTAGAAAGCAGAATTAATACAGCTCGACTGCTAACTTCTTTAGCGCTTTCTATTCGTAAAAAAGAAAAGATAAAAGTTCGACAGCCTTTACAAAAGATGTTGGTCCCTGTCAAGGGAGCCGCCGAGTTGGCTGAAATGGAGTTGATAGCGGATCAATTAAAATCGGAAATCAACCTAAAAGAAATCGAATTTATTGACGATAAAAACGATTTATTAGTCAAGGAAATCAAGCCAAATTTTAAACGCTTAGGGCCGCGTTTTGGGAAACAAATGAAAGCCGTAGCTGCGGCGATTAACGGTTTTTCACAGGATCAAATCGACACTTTGGAAAGAGAAAATGGCTTGGATATTCAAATAGAGGATTCCACTGTCCGATTAGAACTTGAAGATGTTGAAATTGGATTTAAGGATATCGAAGGCTGGGCCGTAGCTCAAGGCTCCGGAACCACTGTGGCTTTGGATTTAAACCTCAATGAACGTCTTATTCAGGAAGGGATTGCACGAGAGTTTATCAATCGTATTCAAAACCAAAGAAAAGACATGGGATTAGACGTCATTGATAAAATTCGTGTTAATTTTCAAAGCGACCCACAGCTCGATACAGCCGTATTTGAAAATATAATGTATATTAAACAGGAAATTTTGGCGGAAGAAATACAGGTAAATGCCGACCTCAAGGAAGGCTTTCCATTAGAATTTGATGCCATAAATACTATTGTTGAAATTCAAAAGTTGTAGCCATGAGTAGCGAAACCAAAAACCGATATTCAGATGCCGACTTGGAGGAATTCCGAGTGCTTATCGAAGACAAGATTCAGAAAGCCAAAGCCGATTTAGAGCTGCTAAAAAGTGCTTATATGAACGACGGGAATAATGGGACCGATGACACAGCCCCAACCTTTAAGGCCTTTGAAGAAGGATCAGAAACCATGTCTAAAGAAGCCAATACTCAACTGGCCTTACGTCAGGAGAAATTTATTCGCGATCTTAAAAATGCCTTGGTTCGAATCGAAAATAAGACCTATGGAGTTTGCCGGGTTACGGGGAAGTTGATTAACAAAAAACGCCTTTTTTTAGTTCCTCACGCCACACTGAGTATAGAGGCAAAAAATATGCAGAAATAGTTCGAATTAGCATACTGTTGTGTTGTCTGAGTTTTAGTTTATGGGCACAAAATGTCCGTCAACGAACCCTAGACGTGCAAAGTTCCAACCTAAGATTGGAGGCCCCTTTTGCTGCTCAAATCAGGATTACTCCAATACTCCACCAAAACAAAATTCAATTCACCTATCAAGTCGAAGGGGAATATCAAAATCAGACTTCATTAGCTGTAAAAAATAGCGCGGAAGAAATGATTTTAAGTGAAATTCGGCTTCCTACCTTTGTTCATCCACAAGATAAGCTGAGTGCCCACAAGGCCGTTGCATCCGTCATAGAGCTAAGTCTGCCCAGCAGTATCACTATAGAACTACAAGCCCATTATGCCGATTTATATCTATTGGGCCCATTAGGAAAAACTACAATTGCTTTGGACAGTGGTCGATGTGAGCTTTCTCAGTGGGTTTCAGAAACTTTTATTCAGACCCGTGATGCAGATGTGTTTATCTCTGGGAAAGGATTGCTGGTTTCGGCTAGCAGTCGCGAGGGACAACTCCAAATAGCAGCAGAACCAGATCCGAAAAATAAGGTTATGGTCCAATCCATTAAGGGAAATATTAGTTATCTCAGGGAGCAATAAATGTGTATTTTTAACCCCTAAATCAGACGCATCACTGTGTTTAAACAAGACCTTAATCTCCGCCAAATCCTTTGGATCTTTATCGCCGTTTTGGCCATTGATCAGATCCTTAAGATCTATATCAAACTCAATTACCCCCTGACACTTTTCGGTACAGATGCCATCATTGATTGGGGATTTTTTAAATTGATGTTTGTCGAAAATAAGGGTATGGCTATGGGAACCAAGATCAGTGATTTTCTTCCATTTTTAAGCGAGAATCAAGGCAAATTTTTGTTGACCTTTTTTCGTGTCATTGCCATTGGCGCTTTGGGATATTGGTTGTTTTCTACCCTTAAAACTTCGAGCCCTAGGGGGTTGCGTTTGGGACTAACCCTAATTTTTGCTGGGGCAGTAGGCAACCTAGTCGACTCTATTTTTTATGGTCAACTGTTTTCTCATAGCTATAAACAAGTGGCAGAACTACTTCCGACTGAAGGGGGCTATGCACCGCTCTTTTTTGGTCATGTAGTAGATATGTTTCAATTTCCGTTAGTCCGCTGGGTTTGGCCCGAATGGATGCCCGTGGTAGGGGGCCAGCCCTATTTATTTTTTCAATACATCTTTAATGTAGCTGATGCCTCCATTAGTATTGGGGTCGGTGTATTGCTGTGGTTTAACAAAGAAATTTTTGCTAAACCCGACTAAAAGCCCATACTTTTTGGGGTGTTACAGCATAATCCAAGGGAATATCGGATGGCTCAACGGGGCTAATTTGTGGTAATGGATCGAAAAAACTTAGCCCAATCCGAAGGACGTCTTTTCGACATTGGTTTAAAAACCGATCATAATAGCCCCCTCCATAGCCCACTCGATTGCCTTGATGGTCGCAGCCGAGAAGGGGAACAAAAACAACATCAATTTGATCTGGTTGTATAGCAATACCCCCAGTAGGTTCTGGAATTCCCCAAGGATGAATTTTGATTTTCGTCTGATCTGTTAACAAAAAGTGCTGCAGTTGGTTGGGACCACTTATCTTAGGACAAACAATACTTTTGTCCTTTCCTTGAAGTAGTGTGAGTAGGGGCTCTGTATCTACTTCTTTTTTTTGAGGGATGCTTAAAAACAAATGGAATATATCCGCATTCCAAAGGGGCATAGCAGTCACCTGATTGGCGATATCCAAGCTCCATTGCTCTATTTGAGCGGCATTCAGGGAGTTGCGTTGCTCCAAAAAATAAGTTCTTGCGGCAGCTTTGCTGTAGTGCATAAGCAGATTTTTAACACAAATAAAATGAATTAACTTCGTTGTGTGAAATCGGCGGCTATAGACATTCAACTGAAAACCCTACCCGACTCTGCAGGAGTCTATCAGTACTACGATAAACAAAACCGTCTCCTTTATGTAGGGAAAGCCAAAAATTTAAAAAAAAGGGTCAGTTCTTATTTTACTAAGACTCATGATAACAATCGAACCCGAGTTTTGGTCAAACATATCGATCGTATTGAGCATATAGTAGTCCCCACAGAAATGGATGCTCTTTTATTGGAAAACAGTCTGATAAAAAAGCATCAGCCCCGCTACAATGTTATGCTCAAGGACGATAAAACCTACCCTTGGATTTGTATCAAAAAGGAGCCTTTTCCCCGAGTATTTCCTACTCGAAAAGTGATTAAAGACGGCTCGGAATATTTCGGCCCATATACCAATTTTAAGACGATAAGAACCTTATTGGACCTCATCAAAAGTTTGTATCCCTTACGAACCTGTTCTTATGATCTCAGCGCAGCTAAAATTGATTCAGGGAAGTATAAGGTTTGTTTAGAATATCATTTAGGCAACTGTTTAGGGCCTTGCGAATCCAAAATGGAAGCGGCTCTCTACGACGACAACATTAAGGCCATACGCGCCATTATCAAGGGAAACTTCAAACATTCGTTGAGCCAGTTTAAGGTGCAAATGAAGACTCACGCTGCAGCCATGGAATTTGAAGAGGCACAGCGGATCAAAGAAAAAATTGAGGTTTTGGAAAATTATCAAGCCAAATCAACGGTTGTACACCCCAACATCAGCGAGGTGGATGTTTTTTCAATTGTCTCCGACGAGTCCTATGGATATATCAATTTTTTACAACTTTCGTATGGGTCGATCATCCGTTCGCATACCATGGAGATCAAAAAGAAAATGGAAGAAACGGATGCCGATCTCTTGGCTTTAGCAATCATTGAAATACGGCAACGCTTCCATTCGCAGTCCCCAGAGGTATATGTGCCCTTTCCATTGGAATTAGGCGACGATATTAAGATTACCGTCCCTAAACTTGGAGACAAAAAAAGTTTAATTGAGCTTTCTAAACGCAATGCAAAATACTTCCGGATGGAGCGATTTAAGCAGATGAAAATTGTGGATCCCGACCGGCACGTAAAGCGTTTAATGAGTCAAATGAAATCAGATTTAAGACTTTCAGCCGAACCCGTTCATATCGAATGTTTCGATAATTCCAATATACAAGGGACCAATCCTGTAGCCGCATGTGTGGTTTTTAAAAATGGAAAACCCTCTAAAAAGGACTATCGTCATTTCAATATCAAAACCGTGGAAGGGCCCGACGATTTTGCTTCTATGGAAGAGGTGGTTTATCGGCGGTATAAAAGGCTTGTGGAGGAAGGAGAGCCTCTGCCTCAACTCATCATTATTGACGGGGGGAAAGGACAGCTTTCGTCCGCCCTAAAAAGTTTAGATCTTTTGGGACTTCGGGGAACCATTGCCATTGTGGGGATTGCCAAACGCCTAGAAGAGATTTTTTTTCCGGGAGATTCGATTCCTTTATACTTAGATAAAAAGTCTGAAACGCTAAAAGTGATTCAACATCTACGGAATGAAGCCCACCGTTTTGGAATTACTTTTCACCGGCAAAAGCGTAGTAAAAACGCTTGGAATTCTGCTTTAGACAACATCCCTGGAGTAGGTCCCAAAACAGCAACGCTATTGATCCGAAAATTCAAATCTTTTAAGCGGATTAAAGCAGCGAGCGAGGTAGAATTGATCGAAACATTAGGACCTAATAAAGGGAAACTTCTGTTCCAAGAACTTCAAAAATTAAGCTAAAATACGTATCTTAGAAGGACTTAACCCTGCCCCAAATGCGGTTCAGCCTTTTTATTGTATGCTGTCTTACGATTCCTTTGCTCCAAGCTCAAGCGCCTGAAGAAAAAAGACGTATCGGTTTAGTGCTCAGTGGTGGAGGGGCCAAAGGCTTGGCACATATCGGGGTTCTCAAGGCTTTGGAAGAAGCCCAAATTGCTGTTGATTATATCGCGGGGTCTAGTATGGGAGCTATTATTGGAGGGCTTTATGCAACCGGCTATTCGGCCCATCAATTGGATTCGATCTTTAGGGAAGTAAATTTTTCTGAATTATTTAATGAGTCCTTTTCGCGTCAACAATTGGATTTTGATGAAAAAGATAAGCGCGACCGCTATGCAGTACGGTTCAATTTTGACAATAATAAATGGACAGCACCTTCCGCTTTTGCCAGTGGGAGAGCGTTTCATCATTTATTGCATAAATGGCTTCAAGGATATACAAAACCTCTAGATTTCGAGAAACTTCCCATACCTTTTGTTTGTGCAGCTACAGATTTGGAAACCGGGGAAACACATTATTTAGAAGCTGGGAGTTTACCCTTAGCCATCAATGCCTCAGCAGCACTGCCGACCCTCTTCCAACCCGTGTCTTTCCAAGGACATTGGCTGATGGACGGGGGTGTTTCCGATAATTACCCCATTGATATTCTAAAAGCGAAAGGAGTCGACTACATTATTGGAGTCGATGTACAAGAGGATTTAAATCCACGCGAACAACTGCAAACAGTCCCCCAGATTTTACTTCAGATCGCCAATTTTAGCGAAGTAGCTACTCGATCCGAAAAAATTGAAAAAACAGACTGTTATATCAAACTTCCCTTAGAGGATTTTGGCTTATTATCTTTTGCTCATGGAGCAGAAATTATAGCCGAGGGCTATACCCATGGCAAAAAAATAATCGCTGAACTAGACATCAAGCACAAAAAATTCACCCCTCAAAAGCGAATTCTAAAGGACCATTTGATCCAGATCGATCGGATTCGAGTTGATGGGCTCCAACAGCACAGTCTGCAATGGGTTTTGGGGAAAATACGTTTACAAACTCCGGGAGTCTTCTCACAGCAACAATGGCAGCAGGGAATCGATCGACTCAGTGCAACACAGCAGTTTCGGTATCTCAAATACTTTTGGAATCCTGATCCCACAAAAAATGAAATGATTGTGCAGTTAGAAGAGCGGAAAAAACCATCGGAGTTTAAACTGGGGCTGCACTATGATCCGCTGTATGCGAGTGCTGCCTTAGTAAACTTGAATTACAGACACCTTTTATTTTCCAATGATAGTTTCTCTTTCGATATGATTTTGGGGGATCAGCCCCGTTATAATTGCTCCTATTCGATTCGAAGCGGCTATTCTTGGAGTTTTGATTTTTTTTCTTCTTTGCATCGTTTCGAAACTCAGGTAGATCAGTGGCAACAATTTTTCCCCAAGGAGCAGGCAAACTTACCGGAAGGGACTTTTGACCTGCGGTTTACGGATTTTAGTCATGGTTTTCGCATGCAACGTATTTTAGGGGAATGGATGCAATTTCGTTTGGGTGCTGCTTATAAAGACATACGATACAACACTCGAGCAGGGGTTGCCTTGAATAGTAAATCTAAACGATTAGCGCATCAAAAATTCGTCAACGCTTTTGCCCAGATCAAAATTGATAAACGAGACGACGCCTACTTTCCTTCCAAGGGTGTTTGGTTCGAAACCCAGATGGATCAGTATTACAGTAAGAGCGCCTCTGCTCCAGACTTTTTAGCAACCATAAAAACACGAATTCAGACCAACCTACCTCTTTTACCTCAATGGGTTTTGCAAACGGAGCTTTCGGGGGGGATCAGTTATGGAGACACCCAAAGATTGGGCTTTCCTTTTATTGGAGGGGGCTATGGGAGTGTCTTTGTAAACAATAGTTTTTCTTTTTTAGGGTTTCGCCCTTGGGAGCTGTATGGAGACAGTTTTGTTAAAATATTTGGGCAATTGGATTATACTTTTTCTAAAAAACACCATCTCAATTTGAGTTATACAGAAGGCTTGGTTGATACGGAAATTTTTGACACCCAAAAGAATATTACAGCAGAGTCATTTCAAAGTTTGGCTTTGGGGTATGGCTATGAAAGTCTATTGGGGCCTTGTGAAATTAAATTCGCACAAGGACAAAAACCAGGTGAAATTCGGGTGTATTTGGCATTGGGATATCGCTTTTAGTCCTCAACTGCTTTATAAGCCCTGATTAAATTGTATTTTTGAAGATGCAAAAACAAAGCTTAGTTGTTGGACTGATATGTACAATGCTACACTTTTGGGGTTTTGCTCAACAAGTGCCTACAGCTTCAGAGCTACCCTTCAGAGCTGGAGAATGGTTTGAGTTTCGCATTCATTACGGTTGGTTTAATGCGAGCTATGCTACACTAAAATTATCGAATGACACGCTAAACCAACAGCCTGTTTTACACGCTGCTGGCATTGGAAAGACCACGGGTCTTGCCCGCTTATTTTTCCGTGTGGATGATTATTACGATACCTACTTCGATCCGAAAACGGTTCTGCCTCGTAAGTTTTTACGTAATATAGACGAAGGAGGGTACACCAAGAATACAGAGATCCATTTCGATCATCAGAAGGGAATTGCTCACGTCAACGACAAAAAGAAAAAGCTAGAGGAAGATTTTGATATCCGTCCCACGACTCAAGACCTGATGTCGGCCTTTTACTATCTAAGAACATTTTATCCTCAAGAGGGCTTAGCTGTTGGCGAGAGCTATGCTTTGGATATGTTTTTTGATAAAGAGAACTATGTATTTAAGTTGAAATTTTTGGGAACCGAGTCCCTTCGAACCAAATTTGGATTGGTTTCTTGTCTAAAATTTCGTCCGATTGTTCAAGCCGGACGAGTGTTTCGAGAGGAAGAGAGTGTTACTCTTTGGGTTTCGAACGACCAGAACAGAATTCCGATTCGTCTGCAAGCCGACTTAGCGGTAGGATCCATCAAAGCCGACTTGAATAACTTTTCCTATTTAAAATATCCTTTTCAGCTTCAAATCGAATAATAAATTCCTACAATTTCATGTCCATTAAGTCCAATCTCTTCTTTATTCTTGGAATAATAATGCTGCAAGCTTGTCGTGAACAGCTTCCAGAAAATAAGCAAGTCCTTGTTCCCGAGGCCTATGTTCCGGAGCCTGTCATCCGCTTTGGATTGGATATCAACCAATTCGAACTGAAACAGAAAAAAATTGGGAGAGGAGATACTTTTGGAGATATTTTGGAAGCCCACGGGATCGATTACCCGGAAGTACACCAGATCGTTCAAAAGGTGAAAGGAGAGGTGAATCTAAGGAGATTACAACGGGGGAAACCCTACACCCTATTTTATACCCCAAAGGATAGTTTAAATGTACCCGAATATTTTGTGTATCATCCCAATGTGATGCAATACAGCATTATTCACTTGCGGGACAGTATTTACGGAAAAACGGTAGTAAAACCCATTGAAGTCCGCGAAAAAGAGGCCTCAGGGATTATTCAGAACTCCCTTTACGAAACCATGTTGGAAAATGACTTGGACGATGATTTAAGTTTCTATATGGCGGATATTTATGCATGGACCATTGATTTTTTCCGTTTGCATAAAGGAGACAAATTTAAGGTCATCTATCTTGAAAAATACGTAGACGATACCTTAGCTGTGGGGATTTCAAAAATCAAAGCGGCTTATTTTGAACATCGGGGTAAAGGGCAATATGCTTTTGAGTTTCAAACCGACAGTTTAAAAGGGATAGTCGATTATTTCGATGATAGTGCCAAAAATTTGAGGCGTGCATTTTTAAGAGCTCCAGTAGCCTTTAGTCGGATTTCGTCTCGTTACAATCTCAAAAGAAGAATTGCGTATTACGGCAACAAAATTCGCCCGCACCGAGGGACCGATTTTGCTGCAGCCGTTGGCACCCCGATCATGTCCACTGCCAATGGGACGGTGGTCAAATCGAGTTATACGCGCGGGAATGGGAATTATGTCACCGTACGTCACAACAATATTTACAGTACTCAATATTTACATATGAAACGCCGAAAAGTACGTGTGGGGGATTATGTAAAACAAGGCGATATTATTGGCTGGGTGGGGATGACAGGAAACACTTCTGGACCCCATGTATGTTATCGTTTTTGGAAATACGGGAAACAGGTAGATCCCTTCAAACAGAAACTTCCCGAAGCTAAACCCATAGCCGCTCCATTACGGAAACGTTTCTTTAATGAGACGGAAGATCTTAAACATCAATTGGACTGTATCAGTTATCCAGCCCCCCAAAAAAATCATTTAACAGAAAAAAATAAATCAAAAGAGAGTCATGTCACTACCAACACATAAGCCCACCGATCTAGCGGCATGGGAAGCCCTTAGCGAGCATTTTAAATCCCAGAAATCATTAGACATTCAAGCTTGTTTCGATCAAGACCCTACACGCTTGGATACTTTGAGCACTGTTTGGGAAGATTTTTATGTGGATTTCTCCAAAAACCGTTGGACTCCCGAAACCAAACAGCTTTTGATCGATCTAGCCAAGCAAGCGGGATTAGGGGAGGCAGTTGACGCTTATTTTTCAGGTGAAAAAATTAATCAGACCGAAAATCGAGCGGTCTTACATACAGCTTTGCGTTCTCTGAATAATGATGCTGTTTTTGTAGACGGCGAAAACGTAGCTCCTGGAGTATCGGAAACTCTTGCTCAAATGAAGTCTTTTTCAGAAAAGGTTATTTCTGGATCTTGGAAAGGACATAGCGGGAAGCCCATCACTGATATCGTGAATATCGGTATTGGAGGATCAGATTTAGGTCCTGCTATGGTAGTGGAAGCCCTTGCCTATTACCGAAACCACTTAGGTGTACATTTTATGTCAAATGTCGAAGGAGATCATGTCCAAGAAGTATTGAAACCTCTTGACCCGGAGACCACTCTTTTTGTCATTGTTTCCAAATCATTTACGACTCAAGAGACTCTGGCCAATGCCCAAACTTCTCGTAAATGGTTTTTGGATCAAGTCGGAGATGAATCGGCAATTGCCAATCATTTTGTGGCGGTATCCACAAATTTGGAACAAATTGATGCCTTTGGGATTACTTCAGAAAATGTATTCCCCATGAACGATTGGGTAGGAGGGCGTTTTTCTTTGTGGAGCGCAGTAGGTCTTTCGATCTGCTTGGCTGTAGGAGGCGACAATTTTAGTGCTTTATTACAAGGTGCAGGTGCTGCCGATCAACATTTTAAAAGCACCCCTTATGAGGATAATATTCCAGTACTGATGGCACTTTTAAGCCTATGGTATAACAATTTTTGGGGAGCGGAAACACATGCCATTATTCCCTATACACAATATTTAAGAAGTCTTCCTGCCTATTTACAGCAGGGAATCATGGAGAGTAATGGAAAAGGAGTAGACCGTTTGGGGAATGCAGTCGATTACACCACCGGAAATATCATTTGGGGGGCATCGGGAACCAATGCTCAGCACGCCTTTTTTCAGCTGATGCACCAAGGAACCAAGCTTATCCCGGCAGATTTTATTGGATTTAAAGAATCGCTATACGGAGAAGACTCCCATCAACAGAAATTGATGGCCAATTTTATAGCTCAAACCCAAGCGTTGATGGTCGGGAAAGACCGCCAGACGGTTGAGCAAGAACTGAAAGCCCAAGGAAAATCAACAACTGAAATTGAAACATTGGCTCCTTTTAAGGTCTTTGAAGGAAATCGGCCTACGACAACTTTATTGATCGACAAACTTACCCCAAAAAGTGTGGGTAGTTTGGTAGCTTTTTACGAGCATAAGATTTTTGTTGAGGGAATTTTGTGGAACATTTTTAGTTACGATCAATGGGGAGTTGAGTTGGGAAAACAATTGGCTAACAATATTTTAAAAGCCGATCCTGAACAACAAAAAGCCTTGGATCCCTCCACCCAAGCCTTATTGCAAAAGACTTCCAAATAGGATTTAAAGCAGACTAGGGATTCCTTAGTTTCAAGAGTTTTGTGCTTGACTGGGTCGTATATCCTTGACTTGGAGTTCTAGGGTTGTTCGGTCGTTAAACGTATTTTCTTCTAAGCAATAGATCAAATCAAAAGACTGATTCTGGAGTTTTTCCCAGGCAGTTGCTAAGCCAAAACCGATGCCTGAAAACCGACGGCCACTGGCATCTGTTGCATCGAGTTTTAGGTGGGTTTTATCTTGCCCCACTAAGCGGGTGAATCCAGCATTGGTACATCCTCGTGTTAGAAATACAGGGCGCATATTTCCGGGACCGAAAGGTCTCATTTGCTGAATGATTCGGTATACTTTTGGAGTCAGCATATCAAAACTCACGTCTAGGTCGTATATCAATTGCGGCAGTTGTTGTTCTGGAAGAATTTGGTTCGCTACAATTTTTTCAAAATGGTTTTTAAAATCCTCAAATTTGGATGGATGCAAACTGAGTCCGGCTGCATATTTATGTCCTCCAAATTGAAGCAGGTGTTCGGAACAAGCCTCCAAGGCCTGGTATACGTCAAATCCACGTACAGACCGAACCGAGGCAACAATTGTATCCCCCGAAAGGCAGCACACTACCGTGGGCCGATAATATTTTTCAATTAAACGAGAAGCAACAATACCAATAACTCCTTTATGCCAGTCTTTGTGGAAAACGACAGTTGTGGTACGCTTTTCTTCTTGATTTTCGATGATTTGATCAAGCGCTTCCTGAGTTATTTGTTGTTCTACAGAACGCCTATCTTGATTAAACTGTTCGATCCTTTGAGCGATATGTAAACCTTCTTCTGCCTTTGCGCTCGTTAATAATTCTACAGCTATACGGGCGTGTTCCATCCGTCCTGCTGCATTGATTCGGGGAGCCACTCCAAAAACGACATCACTTATCCGGTAGGGTTTTTTTCGCTCTCCCATAAGGGCCTGTAGTCCGGGGCGTGCAGCTTGTTGAAACTGCTGCAATCCAAGTGCCGCTAAGGTTCTATTTTCGCCTGTAAGGGGAACTATATCTGCTGCTGTGGCGGTTACTACGAGATCCAAAAGCGGAAGAATTTCGGACCATTCGCCTTGTCTTTGTTGATGTATGCCTTGAACCAATTTAAATGCGATTCCGCATCCGCAAAGCTCTTTATAAGGGTAGGGACATTGCTCTTTTTTTGGATTTAAGATCGCATAAGCTTCAGGTAATTCACTTCCGGGTTTATGATGATCTCCAATGATGAAATCAATCCCTTTTTGTTTGGCATAGGCGACTTGCTCCAAGGCTTTAATCCCACAGTCGAGGGCTATCATCAATTGAAAGCCTTCTTGTTCTGCATAATCTATTCCTTGAAAAGAAATACCATAGCCTTCTTTGTATCGATCGGGGATATAGGTTTTTACTCGATCAGAAAAATTGGAAAGATAGGTATACAGCAAAGCAACAGCCGTGGTTCCGTCTACATCATAGTCGCCATAAATCAAAATCTTTTCTCCGGCAGAGAGCGCCTTTTCGATACGTTGAACAGCCTTTTGCATTCCGTCCATCAAAAAAGGATCGTGGAGTTGATCCGCTTTAGGTCTAAAATAAGTTTTAGCAGAATCGAAGGAGCTTAGTCCCCTTTGAATCAAAAGATGTGCGTTAACAGAAGGGATTTGCAGCTCCTGCTGAAGAGTCGTTATAGCCTCTTTAGGGGGATGATCTTTAGCAATCCAAATCATCCTCCTTTTTTTAGGCCTTCAATAACCATGACAAATTCTCCCTTAGGGGGGTGATTTGTATAATACAATAAGGCCTCATCGACCGTTCCTCTGAAGGTGGTTTCGAACTTTTTGGTCAGTTCTCTGGATATGGAAACCTTTCTTTCCCCTCCGAAGAAGGGAAGCATTTGGGTCAAGGTTTTGATGAGTTTATGAGGCGATTCATAAAGGATAAGAGTTCGGCTTTCGGAAGCCAATGCTTCAATTTTTGAAAGTCTTCCTTTTTTAGGAGGTAAAAATCCCTCAAATAGAAATCGGTCGGTGGGAAATCCACTTTGGACCAATGCGGGGATACAGGCAGTTGCTCCCGGGAGACAGACGACCTCAATAGCATGGGCAAGCGCTTCACGAACCAATAGGAATCCCGGATCAGAAATGGCTGGAGTTCCTGCATCCGAAATCAAAGCCATTTTTTTGCCCTGTTTAATTTGTTCGATTAGAGCCGAGGTTTTATGATGCTCATTGTGCATATGATAGCTCTGGGATGGGGTTCCAATCTGGTAATGTTGGAGGAGTTTGGCACTCGTTCGGGTATCTTCTGCCAAAATAAGATCTACTTCATTGAGTATTTGAACCGCCCGATAGGTCATATCTGCCAAATTTCCAATGGGAGTAGGGACTACATACAACATAGGCACTAGCGAACACGATCTTTAAGGATGTAAGAAGCGGCTAATACTACAGGCGCCACGATACTTCCGCCTGGAGTACCATCCACTACGATATGCGCCGTGATGGCCAACATAAAATCAATGGCTAGTCCAGCATAAGCCCACTCGACAATTTTTTTTCCGGGATGCCACAAAATCACAACAACCGCTGCTATTTTTAATAAGGCTAGAGGAATTACCCAATACTCTGGGAATCCCAGATGGATAAATTCTTGTCGTACATCTGCAGTTTTTAAAAAATACATCAGACTACTCAAAGTCATCATAAGACTTAAGATTCCTGTCGGAATCCAGTACAAAAGTTTAAGGGTTTTCATAAGGGGAGATTTAGGGAGTAAAGTTCTTTTTTAAATGGTCTATAAACCGATCTACCAGCTCAGGTTTTTCTGCCCAATGCGGATATTCGGGCCGAATATAATCGCTTAGATAGCTTTCCACGGCCGACCAGTCGTCCAGCGTGCTTATTTGAGATACAACTCGATTAAAATCGGTTGTATTGCCTTGAAAAAGGTGATTGATAAATGCCAATCGGTCGTTGAGTCCAAAACCAGTTTTTTTCTGGTATTGGTCATTGAGGTTGGGTTTAGGCGAAGTATCCGAAACCGTAGCCGGTGTTTCTGTAGTTGATTCTTGTGAGGATTCTTTTTTAACGAAAATGGGTTGTCTGGGGACATCCTCCAAAAGTCCTGGAATGCTCGGGGGATCTTCGGGCATTTCCGGGATCATATTTTTAATGGTTTCAATCAGGGGAGCTACTTCATGGGGTTCTTCCGATTCTGGAATAGCTGTATTGGAAAGATTTAAAGTTTCCGAAAGTTCTTGGAGGTGTTTTTGCCAATTCTGACTGTCGTCTTTTTGTTGGGATAAAAACTCATATACCACTGCCCATTTGTGAAGTTCTTGAATTTTTTCAATGACAAGAGAGATCTCCAGAGCTTCGGAAGTATCTACAATACTTTGGGCGAGTTCAACTAACTTTTGTTGGAGAGCGATCATTGGAGAAGAATTCTGATGTAGCAATTGAATTTAATACCTTTGTTTGCAGGCGTTTTATACAATGCTGTATTAATGTAGAAAATTACAAAATGTTTTTAGAAAATACGACAAACCCGGACGAACAATTCGGATGGATCGAAGTGATCTGCGGTTCTATGTTTTCTGGAAAAACAGAAGAATTGATTCGCCGACTAAAGCGTGCTCAAATTGCCAAACAAAGGGTTGAAATTTTTAAACCGTCCATAGATACGCGCTATGACGAGCACCTAGTGACTTCTCATGACGCCAATCAAATACGATCCACCCCGGTTCCTGCTGCAGCGAACATTCCGATTTTAGCAACGGACTGTGATGTTGTTGGGATCGATGAGGCTCAATTTTTTGATTCCGAAATAATTTCGGTTTGCAACGACCTTGCGAACCGCGGTGTACGCGTCATTGTTGCTGGACTTGACATGGATTTTAAAGGGAATCCCTTTGGTCCGATGCCCGGACTAATGGCCACTGCCGAATATGTAACTAAAGTTCATGCCGTTTGTACTCGTACCGGAAATTTGGCCCAGTACAGTTATCGAAAAATCCAAGATCCAGATTTGGTGGTTTTGGGAGAAAAAGAGGCTTATGAACCTTTGAGTCGCAAAGCTTTTTTTCAAGCCATGCAGTCATCATCCCCACAAAAACCACAGGATAAAACCCCTGAAGATCAAGATTAAAACATCCTTATATTTTGCCAAAACTCACCTTATACGCATCTCATTTACTTCATAATTATCAGGTTTTAAAGCAAAAGTTGCATACAAATACACAACTGATTCCTGTAGTGAAAGCCAATGCATATGGAAGTTTAGCTCCCCAAGTGGCGCACACTTTAACTGAAGTTGGAGCCGAATATTTGGCGGTAGCATTTGTAGAGGAAGGGATCGCTTTGCGGCAAGCCGGGATCGACAATCCAATCTTAGTATTTTATCCTCAAAGAGAACAATTGAAAGCCCTGGTTGAAGCTCGCCTTGAACCCGCAATCTATCGTTTTTCTGATTTAAGACTCTTGTCAGAATTGCTACCTCCAACGGAGCGATACTATCCCATACATTTAAAATTTAATACGGGGCTTAATCGTCTTGGTTTTTCAACTGCAGAAGTTGAATCTTTGATGGATGAACTCGGAAAAATGCCCTTTCTACTTAAAAGTGTTTATTCCCATCTAGGAGCTACAGAAGACCCCCGACCCCAGCCCTACATCGATCGTCAATTGGAGTTGTTTTGTGAGCTAAAGGATCGTATTGAAGCCAAAATTTCTACCCCCGTCACCTACCATATACTCAACACTTCCGGACTTTTTAATTATCCAGAATTTCAAATGGATGCGGTGCGTTCGGGCATTGGACTTCACGGTTTTGCCAATCAACCCCAATGGGACCTCCAATTGAAACCTGTAGCCGAACTAAAGACTTCAATCGCTCAAATTATTGATGTTCCGAAAGGGGATCATGTGGGCTATAATTTTGGATGGCAGGCCCAACGCAAGAGCAGAATTGCAACCCTCCCCATCGGTCATGCCGATGGCATCGGCAGATATTTTGGAAAGGGGAAAGCTCAAGTCAGCATTGGAGATCAAAAAGCACCAATTGTTGGAAATGTATGTATGGATTTGCTGATGATTGATATTACCGATCTCAATGTACACGAAGGAGACGAGGTTTGTTTTTTTGGACCGGATTTTTCAGCTGCTCAATGGGCAGAAAAAGGACAAACCATTGCCTATGAATTACTAACGGGTATCGGTAGCCGGGTAACAAGAGTTTGGAAACCGTAGTGTTTCAAATATAACATTTTGTTTTTTTTATTGAATTATTGCAATTCTGAGGGTTTGAAATTTTTTTCAACTTAGTTTTGCAGCAGATTTAAAACTCGTATATGAAAGTAGCCGTAGTCGGAGCCACCGGAATGGTGGGCCAAGTAATGCTTCAAGTATTAGAAGAACGTAATTTTCCAATTTCCACCCTAATTCCAGTAGCTTCTGCCCGTTCGGTAGGAAAAAAAGTTTCTTATGGCGGAAAAGAATGGTCTGTAGTTGGTTTAGAAACAGCTGTAGAGATGCAAGCCGATATTGCTTTGTTTTCTGCTGGAGGTTCCACATCTAAAGAGTGGGCACCCAAGTTTGCAGCGGTTGGTACTACGGTGATTGATAATTCTTCGGCTTGGCGGATGGAACCTAATATTCCGTTGATCGTTCCAGAAATAAATGCGGATAGTCTCCAAAAAACAGATAAAATAATAGCCAATCCGAATTGCTCTACCATCCAAATGGTAGTGGCTTTGGCACCCTTACACCAAGCATATCAAATCAAACGATTGGTGATTTCTACCTATCAGTCCATTACGGGGACTGGAGTGGCAGCTGTGCAACAACTCGAAAATGAATATGCCGACGAAAAAGGGCCGATGGCATATCCTTATCCGATCCACAGAAATGCTTTGCCGCATTGCGACGTTTTTTTAGAAAACGACTACACCAAAGAAGAAATGAAGTTGGTTCACGAAAGTCGCAAGATTTTAGAATCACCAGAATTAGCAGTTACGGCAACAGCCATCCGTATTCCTGTGGTTGGGGGGCATAGCGAATCGGTGAATATTGCCTTTGAAAATGCTTTTGAAGTTGAGGATGTCCGACGTCTGTTACACGAGGCACCCGGAGTCACCGTTCAGGACGATCCAGCTACACAAACCTATCCCATGCCTATTTACGCTCATGGGAAAGATGATGTATTTGTTGGACGGATCCGTCGGGACGAGTCTCAAGCCAATACCTTAAACGTATGGATCGTTGCGGATAACCTAAGAAAAGGTGCTGCTACCAATGCCATTCAGATTGCTGAATACCTGGTAGCAAACGCCTTAGTTTAGTCTTCCATAGAAAAGTCTTCCATAAACTTTGTGGTGTAGTTTCCTTCAACAAAGTCTGGATGGTTCATCAATTTTAGATGAAAAGGAATCGTAGTTGCAATCCCTTCAATTACGAATTCTTCCAAAGCGCGCTTCATTTTATGAATCGCCTCTTCACGGGTTTGGGCCGTTGTAATCAGCTTAGCGATCATGGAGTCGTAGTGTGGCGGAATAACATATCCACTGTATACATGCGTGTCTAAACGAACTCCGTGCCCTCCAGGGAAGTGTAGGGTTGTAATTTTTCCAGGAGATGGACGAAAATCGTTATTGGGGTCTTCCGCATTGATTCGGCATTCAATCGAGTGTAGTTTTGGGGTGTAGTCTTTCCCGGATATAGGAATCCCAGCAGCTACTTTAATTTGTTCTCGAATCAAATCGAAGTCTATGACTTGTTCTGTAATGGGATGCTCAACCTGAATACGGGTGTTCATCTCCATAAAGTAGAAATTCTTGTGTTTATCTACTAAGAATTCAACAGTTCCCGCACCTTCATATTTAATAAATTCAGCTGCTTTTACGGCTGCTTCTCCCATTTTTTTTCGGAGCGCGGAAGTCATGAAAGGAGAGGGTGTTTCTTCGGTTAGTTTTTGATGTCTTCGCTGGACCGAACAATCGCGTTCCGAAAGATGACACGCTTTTCCAAAGGAATCTCCAATGATTTGAATTTCGATATGTCTGGGCTCTTCAATGAGCTTTTCCATATACATACCATCGTTCCCAAAAGCTGCAGCGGCTTCTTGTCTGGCGCTTTCCCAAGCTTTTTGGAGGTCTTCGGCAGCCCATACGGCCCGCATTCCTTTTCCACCCCCGCCAGCCGTAGCTTTTAGCATCACAGGATAGCCCATATCTGCTGCCAATTCGTGGGCTTCTTCAAGAGACTCCAAAAGCCCTTCCGATCCTGGGATGGTAGGTACTCCTGCTGCTTTCATGGTCGCTTTTGCAGTCGCTTTATCCCCCATTTTTTCGATCATCTCAGGACCTGCACCAATAAATTTAATATCGTGTTCGGCACAGATATTTGAAAACTTGGCGTTTTCGGATAGAAATCCATAACCCGGATGGATAGCATCCGCATTCGTAATTTCTGCTGCTGCGATGATATTGGCCATTTTTAAATAGGACTCTGAACTGGGAGCAGGACCAATACAGACGGCTTCATCGGCAAAGCGAACGTGCAAGCTATCTCTATCGGCTGTAGAGTAAACGGCAACCGTTTTTATCCCCATTTCTTTGCATGTGCGGATAACCCGCATAGCAATTTCTCCGCGGTTGGCAATTAATATCTTTTTAAACATGGGTTTGTTTTTTTAGTTGGGCTCAATCAAAAATAGTGGCTGATCAAATTCCACAGGCTGAGCGTCGTCGACCAAAATCTTTACAATAGTTCCTGAAACTTCAGATTCGATTTCGTTGAATAATTTCATGGCTTCAATCACACAGAGGACATCTCCAACATTTACTTTTTGCCCAATTTCTACGAAATTATCTTTATCTGGAGAAGGCTTGCGATAAAAAGTTCCAATGATAGGAGACTTTACCTCAATCAAATGATCTGTGTTTTCCGCTGCTTTTTCAGCTACAGGAGTTTCGGCAGCGACTGGAGTTTCTGCTGCAGGGGCCGCCACGGGAGCTGCTGCGATGGGTTGTGCAATACTGGGTACCTGCTGAACAATTGTAGTGGGTTCTGCTGCTACGTTATCCGCAGCTGTTTTGATGGTAATTTTGACATCTTCCATCTCTAATTTCACCTCGTGAGCCCCAGATTTGGCGACAAAACGAATAAGATTTTGAATTTCTTTTAGATCCATGATTCATTGATTTAAGTTGAATAGGCCCACGTCAGATATGCAGCTCCCCAAGTAAACCCACCGCCAAAAGCGGTCAGGATGATTTTATCTCCAGCCTTAAACTTGTGGTGATAGTCGTTTAATACCAAAGGGAGTGTGGCAGCTGTCGTGTTGCCGTAATATTGAATGTTTTTAAGTACTTTTTGTTCTGCTACCCCGAGTCGATCTTGTAAGCCTTCTATAATTCTTAGATTGGCTTGGTGGGGCACCACATAAGCTAAGTCGTCGGATGATAATTGATTGTTGGCTAGTATGTCTAAGGTTACCTGACACATACCCGAAACAGCCATTTTATAGACTGTACGACCTTCTTGTTGAAGATAGTTGTCTTTGTTTTTTAGGGCTTCTGATGTTATGGGTTGCATGGAACCTCCAGCCTTAATGGTAAGCGCCATTCGTTGTTCACCATTCATTCTTAGGATTTCATCTTCCCATCCATATCCGTTGGTACTCGCCTCCATAAGTACAGCCCCAGCTCCATCGCCAAACAATACACATGTTGTTCGGTCTTCATAGTCTACTATGGATGACATTTTATCCGCACCGATGACTAATACTTTTTTATACCTGCCAGAGCCAATAAATGCAGCAGCGGTTGATAAACCATACAAAAATCCGGAGCAGGCTGCTGTTAAGTCATAACCAAACGCTTGGGTAGCCCCTATTTGTGAAGCCACATAGGCTGCTGTTGCAGAAAGAGGCATATCTGGGGTGATGGTGGCAAAAATGATCAGATCAATGGTTTCAGGGTTCCAATCCGCAACTTTTTGCTTTAGGTCATCAATGGCTTTTAGTGCCATAAATGAAGTCCCTATTCCTTCTTCTTTGAGAATTCTTCTTTCGTGAATACCGGTTCTGGAGACAATCCAATCGTTGGAGGTGTCCACCATTTTTTCTAAGTCGGCATTGTTTAAAACGTCCTCTGGGACGTATCCACCTACAGCTGTAATGGCAGCTTTGATTGGTTTTGGTTGCATTGTTTTTATGATCTTGAGTTTACACTAAAGAGCAAACAGTAAGTGAAGATAGCAGTTTTTTCTAAATGAGAGCATGCCCCAAAAAAAAACTCTCGACAAGCGAGAGTGAATTTTCGGATCGGGCTGAATCTTTAAGCTTCAGCTTCTACAGTGCTATCGATTAGAACTTTTCCTCGGTAGTACAATTTTCCTTCATGCCAGTGGGCTCGGTGGTAGAGGTGTGCCTCTCCCGTAGTGGAGCAAGTAGCGATTTGTTGGGCACTAGCTTTGTAGTGCGTACGACGTTTGTCGCGACGAGTTTTGGAAATTTTCCGTTTAGGATGTGCCATAATATTGACTTTATATGGTTATAATAAATCTTTTAATTTATCCCACCTCGGATCTGTATTCTCCGATTCGGGAGCGGCCTTTGGGGCCAGTTCATTTAACTTATCGAGGATATCAGATTTTAGAGTGCCATCGGCTATTCCGGGGTGAACTTTTTTGATGGGAACTGCCAAAACAATCATTTCAAAAATGTATTGCTGGACATCCACCTGAAAACTTCCTTCCGGAAGGATTAGAATTTCATCTGTATGAGAAGGCGTTGAACCAAACTTAACCACCAATGAAAAATCAGTGTTTAAGGGAAGGTCAAAAGCTTCATTGGTAAGATCGCAGGGGACTCGAACGGTACCCGTTGCGCTGAAATGAAGGTTGAGCAGAGTCGTCTGCTTTTCCATTTCTAAAACCACTTCTAATGAAGATGACAAAAAATCTTCGTACTCGAAAAGATCAAAGAACGTTCCATCGATGGGGAATGTAAATCGGTGCAGTCCGTTTTTTAACCCTACAAAAGGAATCGAATATACTGAACTGCGTTCCATACCTCATCAATGAGCCTGCAAATTTAATATAATTTCGAAAGAACGAAAAATATTCGAGGGTTTAGTTTACTCGTCTTCAACTTCTTCGGCTTCGAAAGCGTTGTTTCTATTGCGGATGATTTCCAGAGCGGAATAAATTGCTGCTCTAAACGAGGATGCATCGGCCTTGCCTTGGCCAGCAATATCAAAGGCTGTACCGTGATCTGGCGAGGTACGCACAATAGGTAGGCCGGCTGTAAAATTGACCCCTTGTCCAAAGGCTAGGGTTTTAAATGGTATCAGCCCCTGATCGTGATACATGGCCAGTACGGCATCAAATTTTTGATAGGCAGCCGATCCAAAGAATCCATCGGCGGCATAGGGACCAAACGTAAGCTGCTTTTGGGTCTTATTTTTTTGAAGCCAAGGCATTAGAACTTCGTCGTCCTCCTGCCCAATGACACCTTTATCCCCACTGTGAGGGTTGATCCCTAGGACAGCAATTTTGGGACGTGCACAGCGAAAGTCGACACGTAAACTTTGATCTAGAGCTTTTAGTTTTTGATCCAATAGGTCGGGTTGAATTGCGGCACTTACCTGTTGAACGGGAATATGATCGGTAACCAAAGCAACACGTAAATCCTCATGTACCATAAACATTAAGGCTGTTGACTTAAAGTAGTCGGCCAAAAAGTCGGTATGACCCGTAAAGGGAAAATCTTCACTTTGGATATTATTTTTATCAATGGGAGCCGTGACTAGTCCATCGGCTTTTCCCTGGGCAGTAGCTTCTGTAGCCGCACGAAGAGAGCGTTGGGCCCAAAGCCCACTGTGGGGGGTGGGTTTCCCCAACTGGAGGGGTTCCAGAGTATCCCAACATTGGACGATGTTGAGCTGTTGTGGATTTGGTTTTGCTTTTCCTTTCAGGTGGAAAATAGGGGTGTTGAGATTAAGCTGTTTTTTTAGGGTGATAAAAATTTTTGGGTGGCCATAAACAATAGGGGTCAAAAATTCAAACATCCTTTTATCCTCAAAGGCTTTCAGGATAATTTCACATCCGATTCCGTGGGGGTCACCCATGGCTATGGCAAGTTTAATTTTTTTTGAATTTTTCATTCCTAAACAGAACTGCTTACATTTGAGTACAAAGAAACAAAATAGTTAGCATGTTTACGGGAATCATTGAAACGATGGGGAAGCTTGTCCGCTTGGACGAAGATCGGACCAACCTACACCTGACGTTGGAGTCAGAATTAGCGACCGAATTAAAAATAGATCAAAGCTTAGCCCACAATGGGGTTTGCCTTACGGTTGTTGATATACAAAACGATCAATACACGGTAACCGCCATTGAAGAAACGCTTCAGAAAACAAATTTGGGACAACTCAGAACTGGAGATTGGGTCAACTTGGAGCGTGCCATGAAATTGGGCGATCGACTCGATGGGCACTTGGTTCAAGGGCATGTAGATTCTGTTGGCGTTTGTGATCAGGTCAGCTCGGTAGATGGCAGTTGGAAATTTGAATTTTCGTATGCTCCAACAAGTGAGCACATCACCATCCCTAAGGGTTCTATAACCATCAATGGTGTTAGTCTAACGGTAGTGGACTCTAATTCCGACGGATTTTCTGTAGCCATCATCCCCTATACCTACGAACACACCAATTTTCATCAATTATCTGCTGGGGATTGGGTGAATTTGGAGTTTGATATGGTCGGAAAATATTTAACTAAATTGTACCATCAATCTGTATAATCTCATGACCATAAGTGTACTCGAATTAGCAACTATTTTATTAGGTTTAGCTTCCGTCTTTTCATTGATTAATTTACGTGTTTTAAAGCTTCCTCAAACCATAGGTTTGATGATTTTGGCCATTGCCTTATCGGTTTCCATACTGGTTTTAGGATGGGTTTTTCCAAATTTTTTGGAGTCCGTAATCTTTTTAACTGAACAATTCGATTTCAGTGAATTGTTGGTGAATGTAATGCTTCCTTTCTTGTTGTTTGCTGGGGCCATAAGTGTAGACGTTCACGAACTGCTAAAGGATAAAGTAACTGTCCTTTTTCTGGCAACCTTTGGGGTGGTGTTTTCCACCTTTGCTGTGGGGAGTGGTTTGTATTGGTTGATTCAACTACCCGCATTTCAGCTAAATACTCTTGGTCTTAGCTATGTGGACTGCTTGCTTTTTGGAGCTTTAATTGCACCTACAGACCCTATTGCTGTCTTAGCGATGGTAAAAAAAATGAACCTTTCCTCCATCACAGAGACTCGAATCGCCGGGGAATCCTTGTTTAATGACGGAATTGGCGTTGTGGTTTTTTTAACCTTATTGAATATACAAACAGACGGAGTCGAAAATATAACGGCTTGGAGCGTAGGTTCTCTTTTTCTTACTGAAGTTGTTGGGGGGATTGCTCTAGGAGCTTTAATGGGGTATCTGGGGTCTAAGCTTTTGGCCTACGTAGAAAACGAACATGTAGAGCTGGAAGTGCTGATCACTTTATCTTTGGTCTTATTGCTCCCAATTATCTCTCATCATTTTCATTTTTCCGCTGTCTTAGGCGTAGTGGTGATGGGCTTATTTCTCAACGGAAATATTGACGTAGACAAAGACAAAGAAGGTTTACAAAGGGTTATGGGCGATTATGTCTACAAGTTTTGGCACCTTTTGGATGAGACGCTCAATGCGATTCTATTTATACTTATTGGGCTAGAGGTATTGGCTATTTTCCAGGGGTTCAATTCAAACTTCCTTTTGATATCTATCGTGGTTATCGTTTTGGTGGTTCTCTCCCGAGGAATTGGGGTTTTTATTCCCATTGGGATTTTGTCTTTCTTTAAGTCTTTTGAAAAACGCACGGCCTTAATCATTACTTGGGGAGGACTCCGAGGAGGGCTGAGTATAGCATTAGCTTTAAATCTTTCTGACGGTATGGGAGAAGGAAAATCCCTCATCCTTTTCCTGACCTATGCAGTGGTTTTATTTACCATTCTAGGCCAGGGACTTACCCTAAAAAAATTAGTTCAATAGCCGCCGAAAACGGATTATTGATTATTTTTGGAGGGAGTGTTAGTGCTGTGACAACAGCAGAGTTTAACTTAATGTAGAAAGGAGGTGTCTTATGTTTATTGAAAATCATTTAAGGAATACAACTAGACTACAGACAGCCTCAACGAGGCTCTTGTAGCAATCATCCTTATCTAACAAAGCAGGTCGATGGGCCTGCTTTTTTTTTAACCTAACGGCAACATTCTGTTCATCTTAAGAGATAGAAAATGAGCTATACTTGTAGTGCCTATGGGAAAACGAGGATACCCACTTAGGTTTTTTTTAAGGGGTTTCTGCCACTTGTGATTTTGAAATAATTCTCTTTCCTACCCCAAGGAATGCTTTATGGGTATGTCCTTCCCATTCGAGATAAGAACAAAAGTAGCCCAAACTCGTATCGTAGTCGAATTCAAAATTGATGGCATCGGCATCCCATTTCAGATGGTGTAGACTTCCTACGCGCTCCAATTCTAGATAATCTGCATGTTGCTGTTGTGTACCTTTAAAGGTGTGTGTTTTTTGTTGTCCGTTTTTTTCGGTTACAAAAGTGACCTCAAAAGAATCATTTTCCAGTACGAGTTCATCTAAAAAACAAGCAAAACCTGATGGGGTGTCCATAGGTCTTTGAATTTTCCATTTGCCTGAACTCTGAGAAACATTCCCGTCTTGCCCATTAATCATTAGCGCACTTATGACGCCTAGAATCCATTTAAAATCCATCTGAATGCATTAGAATTACAGACCAATATCTGTAAAATTTTAAATCCATTTGACAAGAAACACTTTGAAAATGAAATGAAATCAAGAATATTTCTTAAATTTTGGAAAAATTGTTGTGGGAATGCTATCCAAAATTACATTTAAACGTTGGTGGCCTTTGGCTGGAGTTTCGTGGCCTCTATTGAGCTGGCTTTGGATTTTATTGTATTTGATTTCTTTTAAAAGATGATTTACAATTGTTCGGAAAAACACTAGCCCTTGTCGGTCTTATTCTTCTTTGTTTGGGAGCCCTTATTTGGTTTTGGGAAAGCCAGGGATGGTCTTACAAAAACCCTTTAGATTTTAGGTGGGAAAAGGGCCATACACGGGTTTATTTTCCTTTGGGAACTTCTCTACTAGTGAGCTTAGTTTTAAGTGTACTTTTTTACGTTTTAAAAAAATAAACAATGCTGCATAATAAAAATTTTTGGGCGGCACTTTTCGCCCTACTCTTTCTTTTTACACTGATTTTAAATGCCTTATCCGGGCGTTATGTCCAATATCAAACCTTTAGTACTCAAGGATTTTTTGTGTTGGATACTTGGACAGGAAATGTAGAGCTAAAAACCAGCCATGGGGTGGAGATGCCCCCGTCTACTCACCCGCCTATACAGGACGCTCCCATCCCCTTGAAAGAGCAATAAAAATTACTATTTTGGACCGTTAAAAAAATCTACATGAAAAACACAATTCAATTGTTGCTTCTGTTGCTTATGGCGACCACTTGGTCTACCCATGGACAAGAGAAGGCTAAGAAAAATTCTAAAAAAGATGAACCCAAGAGCTATGCTGATATCATCACAGAAGAAGCTCAAACCGATACTGGTTTATTTGATGTTCATCAAATAGACGACAAGTATTATTACGAAATCCCGGACAGTTTGTTTGGACGAGAAATGCTAATTGTTACCCGGATAGCCAAAACAGCTACGGGACTTGGTTTTGGTGGGGGAAAGCAAAACACTCAGGTTGTTCGATGGGAAAAGAAACATAAAAAAGTTTTGGTCCGTGTGGTTTCTTATCAAAATGTAGCTTCAGATTCACTCCCCATTCACGAGGCCGTTGTCAATTCTAATTTTGAGCCCATTCTATATGCGTTTAAAGTAGCAACAACGGGACAAGACAGTCTGCATCCCTCTACGGTGATTGATGCAACAAAAATGTACACAGACGATGTTAAAACCTTAGGGGTTGCTAAAGGGAATCGAGAACGCTATAAGATTTCGTCTGTTGATGCCAAACGCTCTTATATCGAAAGCATCAAGGCTTATCCCCAAAATATAGAAGCCCGGCATGTTAAGACCTATAAGAGTAGTAAACCACCTTCCAATAGTTCCATGGGATCAATTTCTGTAGAGATCAACAATTCGATGATCCTGCTTCCTGCAGACCCTATGAAGCGTCGCTATTTTGATCGGCGTGTTGGCTGGTTTGCACGTTCACAAGTAGACTATGGCTTAGAAGCTCAAAAGAGTAAATCACTCACCTATCTGGACCGTTGGCGTTTAGAAGTCAAGGCGGAGGACGAAGAAAAATTTAGACAAGGAGAATTGGTAGAGCCCAAAAAGCCGATCGTATATTATATCGACCGGGCAACTCCAGAACAATGGCGTCCCTATATCAAGCAAGGGATCGAAGATTGGCAGGTTGCTTTCGAAGCAGCTGGATTTAAAAATGCCATTCTTGCCAAAGACCCTCCTACGGTTGAGGAGGATCCTGAATGGTCCCCAGAAGATGTTCGCTATTCGGTTGTCCGCTATCTGGCCTCTCCAATTCCGAATGCGAATGGGCCGCACGTAAGTGACCCCAGAACAGGAGAAATTTTAGAGTCAGATATCAACTGGTATCACAATGTAATGACGCTTTTACGGAATTGGTTTTTTGTACAAACGGCAGCCATCAATCCGGAGGCCCAAGGAGTCGCTTTTAAAGACGAAATTATGGGCCGTTTGATACGCTTTGTTTCTGCTCACGAAGTTGGACATACCTTAGGGCTCCCGCACAATATGGGCAGTAGTGTCGCTTATCCGGTGGATTCGTTGCGTTCGGCTTCCTTTACTCAAAAATATGGGACCGCTCCTTCCATCATGGATTATGCTCGATTCAATTATGTGGCTCAGCCTGGGGACGAAGGCGTTGGCCTAATGCCTAATGTAGGACCCTATGACAAACACGCCATCCGATGGGGTTATCGACCGATTTTGGACCGTTCGGCTACCGACGAAAAAGAGATTCTTAATCAATGGATTTTAGACCGTGCAGACGACCCCATATATCGTTTTGGACGGCAACAATTTGGGGTGATCGATCCGAGTTCTCAAACCGAAGATCTAGGAGACGATGCGGTTAAAGCCAGTCGTTATGGGATTCAAAATCTTAAAAGAATTGTTCCAAACCTAATCGAATGGACGTATGAAGCCGGAAAAAATTATGACGATTTAGGAGACCTATACAATCAAGTATTTGGTCAATTCAATCGGTATATGGGCCATGTCCATGCCAATGTTGGAGGGGTTTATGAGTATTATAAAACCTACGAACAAGCAGGGGATATATACACTCATGTTCCCAAGGAGCATCAACAAGAATGTGTCAATTTCCTACACGAACAGTTGTTTGAGACGCCCAGATGGCTTGTCAATACTGCAATAACGTCTAAGATTCAGAATGTAGGAGCAGTCGAAAAACTACGATCTACTCAAGTACGTGTGCTCAATAGTTTGCTCGATTTTGGGCGTTTGGCCCGTATGATCGAAAATGAAGCGCTCAACGGCGCTGCTGCATACAGCCCCATGGAATTTTTAGAGGATATGACACGAGGTATTTGGAGTGAGCTCTATCAAAATAAAGTTCCCGATACCTTCCGTCGAAATTTACAACGGGCCTATGTCGACCGCCTGATACATTTACTGACCGAAGATCAGCCCAAAGCTAGTGGTCGATTTTCCAGAGGAACCACAGTTAATGTCGATCAGTCCGATATTCGTGCCCTAGCGCGATATCAGTTGACTAAAATCTATAAAAAAGTCCGCAAGGCCGGAGGGGCCAATGCTAGTGTAAAGGCGCACTATGCCGATATGGCTGGACGAATAGCCAAGGTCCTAGGCTAAACCTATACTTGTAAGCATCCGATCTTTTAGGGGTTGGATGCTTACAATACTTCCATAAAGGCTTTTAAGGATGTTTCGAAAGCCGCTTTTAGTTCGGGTTCCAGAATCCCTTTAGTCGGATCAAAATTGGTGTGAAAATTGGGCAGAGAAAATTGTTCTACCCGATTGGTATTTGCTCTTGAAATTCGCAAATGTGCCATTTCCAATACCTGAATGGCTCCACGTCCTCCAGGGGAGGTTGCCAATAAAAACATAGGTTTATCGTGCCAAATGTTTTTCTCGATAACCGAGATCCAATCGAAGATATTTTTAAACACTGCCGTATAGCTGCCATTGTATTCGGCAAATGAAATAACGATTCCGTCGGCCGTATTTAATGTTTCCTTAAAATTCTTAGCATCTTGGGGTATACCCTTTTCTTTTGCCTGATCCGGATGATATATGGGAAGCTCATAATCGTTTAAATCCAAGAGTTGAACAGCAGCATCGGGAATTTGTTGTGCGGTATAGTGGGCTAACTGTTTATTTATAGACTCAAAGCTATTACTCGCACCAAAGGCGACTATCTTTTTCATAAGCGTTTGTTTTTTAAGCATACAAAAATAGACTTTAAAAGATTCAACTGTTTGTCTGCACTTAAATTCCATTAATAATCTTTAACTTTAAGGGTAAACCCAAATCCTATATCATGAAAAAAGTACTTTTCCTGAGCTATTTAGTTCTCCCGACCCTGATTCAAGCTCCATTTGATTTTGATCGAACCAGCGCTATATCTCCTCTTCAAATGATTCCTTCCCCTGCCGCAGAGCAGAGCAGTTCTCCCTACTTATTTTCGAATGGGAAGCACTTATATATGTCCTGGACGGAAATAGAAGATCAGGGCGTTAAAGTTTTAAAGTACAGTAGCCTTCAAGATAAAGTTTGGGAGCCGGTAAAAGAAATTCACAAAGGCACCAACTGGTTTATCAATTGGGCCGATTTTCCAATCATTACCGAAAATCAAGGGAATCTGTTAACCCATACACTTGTTTCCTCTTCACCTATCTCGTATGCCTATGATATTCGGATCCATCTACAGCCACAAATGACCAAGCAATGGAAAACAGACCTTCCCTTACATACAGATGGGACTCCCACAGAGCATGGATTTGTTTCGGCACAGCCCTATAAAGATGGCTTCTTTATCAATTGGCTGGATGGAAGAGCAATGAAACCTGGGGGCCATATGAACACCCACGGGACCATGAGCCTCCGAGCCGCATTTCTGGATTTTCAGGGAAACATTTCTTCCGAGGCCGTTTTGGATGAACACAGCTGCGAATGTTGTCAGACCTCCTCTGCTATAACCGCAAATGGCCCTGTGGTTGTTTATAGAGACCGTTCTGAAAATGAAACTCGGGACATCAGTATAGTGCGCTTGGACAATGGCCAATGGACTACCCCCAAAACGGTATTTGCAGACCATTGGGTAATTCGTGGATGTCCCGTTAATGGTCCTCAAGTTGCTGCTTTAGGAAAGCATGTAGCGGTTACTTGGTTTACCATGGCGGGGGGCACTCCAAAAGTCCAACTGATTTTTTCGGACGATAGCGGTGCCCATTTCGATGCGCCTATTGAACTTTCTACAATTGATGTAGTGGGGCGGGTAAACCTCGCTTATATCGACACAAATACCGTTGCTGTCAGTTGGGTCGAACAAAAAGACAGGAGGTCAATTATAAAAGTAATGGCCATATCCAAAGCGGGGCAACGATCATCCGCCATTACGATTGGAGAAACTCAAGTTTCGGGTATTCCTCAGATAGAAGTATTACAAGACAAGTTGTATATCGCCTGGACAGAGCAAACGAGTTATAAAGACCGTATACATACGGCTTATATCCCTCTTAAGGCATTTGAATTATAGTGGTGATTGGGTAGATTTTATTGAAAAGCCACTCATTTCTATAAATCCCTTGATTTGAATTCAATATTTTAAGGCGTATTTTTTGGATGGATTCAAAGGCCAAGTCCCTCTGGAGACCCCTAAAATATCGCAAAAACAGATGAGTTCTCATCAGTGTCAGAATAAATTTTAGGATAATCTCAATAGATTGAGATTATATCATTATAAGATTATTCACTAATTTTGAATAAAACTAAAAACACTACACATGAAAAAATTTTTATTTGCTTTTTCAGTTTTGTTTATAGTCGCTTGTTCAGACTCCGATACAACCGACGATTTACAAGCTCAAATAACGGAATTGGAAGCAACAATCGAAGAGTTAAGAGGAACCATTTCTTCTCTTTCGACTGCTAACGGAACTCTACAGAGTAGAATTCAACAAGCAGAAGATGACATTGATGCAGCTCAAGCGTTGATTACAAGTCTGCGTGGAGATGTAACTACCACTCAATCCAGCTTAACGGCTGCTGTTAGTGCAAACTCTGCCGCCGAAGACACAATTGCAGACCTGCAGAGACGTTTAAATCTTGCTTTAGCAGCAATCGATGATGCAAGCTATTCAGAGGCAGTGAACTTGGGTGCAACAGGCTCTGTTGCAGAACAAACTCCAGCACAAGCAAAGCAAACCATCTATGGTCGTTGGGACATTCCTAATGCAGCCAAAGGTGCAGTTAGCTGTTCTTTTGACTTCTTTGAATTTAACGACGATAACTATTTGTTATCTATCATTACTCCAGACGGTACTCCAGCTCAAGTATTTGGAGAATATGTCGTTAATGAAGGAGCAGACGGAACGGTTGAAAACGTTCAATTACTGTATAACGATAACGGAAATGTAGATGCGATTGCTACCTTGACCAATATTGTTGTTGTAGAAGAAACGGAAGATGTATTTACAGCTACTTTTGACATCCAATTGGAATTACCTGAAGCATTGGAAGTATGTCAACCAACCCTACAAGGGCAGGTATCTGCAGGGAAAGATGATCCCGTTGACGAAGTAGATACGGCTACTGCCATCTCAAATCACTC
>WTJH01000168.1 GCA_011524915.1 Flavobacteriales bacterium
TCGCAGGTGCAGTCGGCGGCGGCGGCACAGCAGGTGTTGGTGCGTCATTTGGGATCGCGGTTGTCAAAGGCGAGACAAGAGCCCTTATAAATAATACAGCCCAAGTGGATGCCAAAGGCACCACATCTGTTACCGCAGACAGCACTGAAAATTCAGTCGCTGCTGTACTTGCAGGTGGTATTGGCGGCACAGTGGGCGTCTCTGTTTCAGCAGGCATTAAGGTGCATGATTCAACAACCAAGGCGCGGATCCTTGGTCAGGTGAACCAACGTTTTGATAATTCTACTTATAGCGCACAAGATGTCGCAGTCAGAGCGACAAATAGCGTGACCACAATTGATGTAATTGGCGGCATTGGCGGCGGTGGTACAGTGGGTGTCGGTGTCTCACTTAACGCGCTTGTTGTGCATAATAAGGCGCAAGCTTCGATTGAAGGAGCGGTGAGAGCTGAACGAGATATTTCAGTAACAGCTGATTCAGCGAAATCAACAAAGAACTTTACGCTTGCAGGTGCAGCAGGTGGTACAGTTTCTGTTGCTGGTAACGTAGCGGTGCTTTTGGTTGGCGCGCAAGCTGATGAAGAGACAGATCAGCAAATGACAGGCGAGGGTGATAACAACCTTGCTGATGAAGCAGATAGCCGTAATAATTCTCTTATTGTCTCTGATATCATCAATGATAATGCATCAGATGGTGACTATTCACGCACAGGCACAGCCTTTAGCGATGTCGCAACTGAAATTGATGCAAAGCAGAATCAAACCAATATTGGTACCAAATTCAATAATTATGACAATACAAGCTCGCTCAATCAGACAAAGGCTTATATCAGCTCAAGTGCGATTGTAGAGGCAGGCCGCGATTTAACAGTTGAATCAGAAGATACAACTGAAACTATCTTTACCGCAGGTGCAATTGGTGGTGCGGGTGTTGTTGGCGTTGGCGTTACAGTCGGCGTTCTGTTGGTGAATAACACCGCAGAGGCCTATATCGGTGAAGGCGCAACAGCTAGTGCGACACGCAATATGTTGGTGCGGGCACGTACAGCTGAGGATGTGAATTCAGGTGCGCTCTCAGCAGGTGGTGCCGGTATCACCTCTGTCCAAGGTGCCATTATGGCACAAGTCACAACCTCAAAAACACGCGCCTATATCGCCGATAATGCCTCTATCAATAGCAGCGATAATAGCTCAGCTAGCCAGGATGTAGCTGTGTTAGCTGAATCAGATACCTCATTATTATCTGTGACAGGCTCTGGCGGTGGTGCCCTTGTGGGTGTGGGTATCACTGGTGATGCGGTCGTGCTTGATAAAGAGACAAAAGCCTATATCGGAGATGGCGCGTCAGTTGCCTCTGGTGGTGATATCAAAGTCGATGCAAAAGCAGAAAGTGATATCATTCAGGTGGCCCTATCTATCAATGGCGGTCTTGTAGGTGTGACAGGGTCTGCTGGGGTGATTGTTGCCAAGAATGATACCAGAGCGCAAATTGGTAATAACGCGCTTATCTATGCACGTGATTCAGTCCGCCTTCAGTCTGTTGATGATGTTGAAGTTGATGGTATCGTTATCGCAGGTGCAGGTGGTGCGGTTGGTGTATCAGGTGCCTTTGGTGTCTATGTGTTGAAATCTGTGAACAAGGCTGAAGTCGGTGAGAACACAACCATCACAGCCCTAGCGCAAGGTTCAGGCCTTGATGCAGCTGATGGCACGATTGATAATTCAACCACTGAGACAACGACAAAAACAACACGTGACCAAGATGGTAATGAGCAGATTGAAACATTCACAAATGTGAATGCAACTGCTAATCAAACGACTAAAAGTGGTGTCGCAATTGCGGCGATTACCAATGAAGATATTAATCTTGCCCCTGTCGGATTAGGATTTGGTGCGGTGGGTGTTGCAGGTGTGGTTTCTGTAACAACCTCAAGCTCAACAACCGAAGCGCTCGTCGGGTCAGGCACGACCATCAATTCTGATCTAACAGGTGTTGCAAGTGACCAAGATGTGTCTTTATTGGCCTCATCAAAGACATTATTGAATAATATCGCCTCTGGCATAAGCGCAGGCGCAGCCGCGGTCTCGCTAACATCTGATACGCAAGTCTTCAGCAAAACAGTGCGCGCACGTATGCTAGGTGATGCCAACGCCACACGCAATATGAGCGTGAAGGCCAAGACAGATGATCATATCCTACAAACCACAGCAAGTCTTGCTGTTGGCGGTGAAGGTCAAGGCGGTATCATCGGTGTATCTGTTGTCAATGACACTGTGCTTGCAGAGATTGGTGATAACAGCACTGTGCGTGTTGGCAAAGACCTTGATGTGGAAACAGATAGTGATATTCGCCTCACCCAATCAGCAGGTAATGTGGCAGGCGGTGCAGGTGGCGGTGTCGGTGCCTCACTTGGTGTGCTTGTTGCGAAATCAAGCAATACTGCACGTATCGGCAATAATGCAGATGTAGCGGTGCGCAGAAATCTTACAGTACGCGCTGATGGTGAAACACGCATTAACCAGAATATTATCGGTTTCGCTGGTGGTATGGGTCTCGCCCTGTCAGGGTCTATTGGTCTGAATGTTCTAAAGACAAGCAATGTGGCCGAAATCGGCACTAATGCGCAGATTAACCAAGTCTCTGCTTATAATGATAATGCTGCACAATCAGTAAATGTCATTGCTGATGATGAAGTGATTACCCAAGGGGCAGCCGGTGCTGCGGCAATTGGTGGTACAGCAGGTATTGGTATAGGACTTGTCGCGACTGTCTCACGCAATACAGTGCGCGCAACAATAGGCGATGGTACGACTTTGAATGCGCGTGATGATGTATCTGTGACAGCCTCATCATCAAAAGATTTCCATAATACAGGCATTGCCTTTGGTGGCGGTGTCGGTGTCGGTGCAGCTGGGTCTGTTGCTTTGACACTTATCGGTGGATCTATGTCAGATAATGCATCTGATACATTGAGCAATGATAATGGTGATATGGTTGCTGATGCCGCAAGCCAATCAGCAAAAGATCGCAGTGAATATGAAACAGATGATGATTCATCGAACGCTAAGTCAAATACAAATGCCTATACAGAAGATGATGATGCAGCGGCAAATCAGCTTGTGATGACACAAGCAGGTGGTCTCAATAATGATATTCGTGGAAATGGCGCTGATTCTACAAGAGCAGAAATTGGTGCAAATGTAACCCTAACGGCAAGTGGCGATGTTAGCGTTGAAGCCACAGAGACATTAGAGCTAGCTCAAATTTCTGGTGGTGCATCAGTCGGCACAGTGGGTGTTGGCGGCTTTGTTGCTGTTGCTGATTATGCAGGCTCTGTCACAGCACGTATTGGCGATAATACAGTGATCGATAATGTGTCATCACTAAGCGTTGATGCGACTATCCAAAGTGGCAGCGGTTTAACCATCGCAAAACCAACAGGTGGTAATTTATATGTATCTGCTGTAAACTCTACCGTGATTGGCGCATCTGTTGGTGCAGTTGGTCTTGCCGCTGCGATAGCGAATGTCAATCTGGTTGAAAATGCCACAGCTGAAATCGGTGATAATGTCACTGTTACAACGAATGATGATGATGCGTCTATCACAGTTGATGCGATGCGCGATATTGATGCAGAGGTCAATGTAGTTGGTGTTGCTGGTGGTGTTCTTGCAGCAGGTATCTCTTATACAGGGGTTCAGGTAAGCGGTAATTCACTTGCTCAAATTGGTGCTAATTCATCAATCGGTACAAACACAAATCGTGTCGGTGCAGTGACCATTAGAGCCCGTAACCAGTCAACACAAGAGGCACGCGCAGTCTCTGCTGGTGCGGCCTTTGGTGGCGCCTTAGTTGGCTCATTTGTTGACCTAGATGATACAGGCTCTACCAGAGCATCTGTTGGGTCAAGCAGCGCTATTTATAGTAATGAGCGCATTACCATGACAGCTGCAGATACAGGCAAAAATGAAGCTGATGCTGTGGGTGTTGCCATCGCAGGTGGTGTTGGTCTGTCTATCATTTCATCTGATGTTGATTTGGATAGAGATAGCACCATTGCCATTGGCGATAACGCGACTGTAATTGGTAATGGCTTAAGCTTCACCTCGACCATTGGTGATGAGAATATGTCTCATCGTCAGGTGGTATCAGATACAATCGGCGCATCAGGCGGCCTGCTTGTTGGTGCGACAGGGTCTAAAAACCATGTGAATAACCAATCAGATGCCAATATCATTA
>WTJH01000117.1 GCA_011524915.1 Flavobacteriales bacterium
TAGCGGAGTAGAAGTAGAAATCAAAGTCTGATATCATTAATTAAATAACTATACTAAAACACTAAACATGTCTGGGTTAATAGGAAAAAAGATCGGTATGACCAGCCTCTTCGACGACAACGGGAAGAACATCCCTTGTACCGTCTTAGAAGTAGGGCCATGCGTGGTCACCCAAGTCAGAACCGAATCGGTTGACGGGTACAATGCAGTACAACTCGGTTTCGATGACAAGGCAGAAAAACGGAGCAATCAGGCGGCCATCGGCCACTTTAAGAAAGCCAATACCGCTCCGAAGAAAAAAGTAGCCGAGTTTCGAAACTTTGATCAAGAATTAAATTTAGGAGATACCGTAGGGGTAGACCTCTTCCAAGAAGGAGAGTTTGTCGACGTTTCGGGTACTTCTAAAGGGAAAGGTTTCCAAGGGGTTGTAAAACGCCACGGTTTTGCCGGTGTTGGACAAGCCACACACGGTCAGCACAACCGTTTGCGTGCTCCCGGTTCTATCGGAGCAGCTTCGTATCCAGCACGAGTATTCAAAGGAATGCGCATGGCTGGACAAATGGGAAATGAAAAAGTAAAAGTTCAAAACCTTCGCGTTTTAAAAGTAGTTCCTGAAAAGAATCTACTTGTAGTTAAAGGCTGTGTGCCCGGACACAAAAACGCTTATGTAATCGTTCAGAAATAATGGAAGTAGCTGTTTTATCCATTCAAGGAAAAGATACAGGCCGTAAAACGGAACTGGATCAATCGGTATTCGGGATCGAACCCAGCCAACACGCCATTTATTTGGACGTGAAACAACATTTGGCTAATCGTCGTCAAGGAACTCACAAGGCAAAAGAACGTGCCGAGATTGCGGGAAGTACACGTAAGATCAAGCGTCAAAAGGGAACAGGAACAGCACGTGCTGGTTCCATCAAAAACCCGCTCTTCCGTGGAGGAGGACGTGTTTTTGGTCCAACCCCTCGCGACTACAGCCAAAAGGTGAATAAAAAAGTAAAACGTTTGGCTCGTCGTTCAGCCCTTAGTGTAAAAGCTGCTGAGCAAGCCATCATCGTAGTAGAGGATTTTAACTTCGAAGCGCCTAAGACCAAAGCTTATGCAGACGTATTGCAGGCCCTAGGAGTTGCAGACAAAAAATCGCTCTTGGTATTGAATGCAAACGAAAACAACGTTTACCTTTCGTCCCGAAACCTTCCAAAGGCTCAGGTGACCACCAAAGACGAACTAAATACCTACGGGATCTCAAACGCCAATACCCTCATTTTGTCGGAGAGTGCCGTAGCAAGTATCACTTCAATCTTAAAGCAATAGATCATGGCTATTTTGATTAAACCTATCATTACAGAAAAGGCTACGCACGATAGCGAGATGAACAACAAGTACACCTTTTTGGTGGACCCGCGTGCCAATAAGATTGAAATTAAAAAGGCTGTAGAAGCAGCTTATGGTGTGGCCGTAGAAACGGTTCGGACTCAGAATTATGGGCCCGAGCGTAAAACCCGCTTCACCAAGACCGGAATTCAACGAGGAAAGTCTGTAGCAACCAAAAAAGCCATAGTGCAGGTTGCCGAAGGCGATTCTATTGATTTATATAGCAATTTATAAAAGCGTCACATGTCAGTTAGAAAATTAAAACCGATAACCCCGGCGCAGCGTTTTAGAGTAGTAAATGGATTTGACGCAATTACTACTGATAAGCCGGAGAAGAGCTTGCTCGATTCGAAGAAGCGTACTGGGGGCCGAAACAACAAAGGTAAGATGACTGTTCGCCACCGTGGTGGAGGACACAAACGTCGTTACCGTATTATCGACTTCAAACGAAACAAATTTGATGTTTCTGCAGAAGTTAAAACCATCGAATACGATCCTAACCGATCTGCATTTATTGCCTTAGTGCAATATACAGACGGGGAAAAGCGCTACATCGTTGCGCCGAATGGATTGCAGGTTGGACAGCAGATCCAATCCGGTGAAAATGCAGCTCCCGAAGTAGGGAATGCGCTTCCACTATCGAAGATTCCTTTAGGAACTATCATTTCCTGTATTGAGCTTACTCCAGGTAACGGTGCTACCATTGCCCGTTCTGCAGGAGCTTTTGCACAGTTGATGGCTCGCGAAGGAAAATTTGCGACCGTAAAGTTACCTTCTGGTGAAACCCGTTTGATTCTTGTCAATTCTTTGGCAGTGATTGGAGCGGTTTCCAACTCAGACCACCAGCTGTTGGTATCTGGAAAAGCAGGGCGCTCCCGTTGGTTGGGTCGTCGTCCACGAACCAGACCAGTAGCCATGAACCCGATCGATCACCCCATGGGTGGTGGAGAAGGTCGTGCCTCTGGAGGACACCCACGCAACCGCAACGGTGTGCCTGCTAAAGGTTACCGTACCCGCGATCGCAAGAAGGCGAGTAATAAGTTTATTGTGGAACGTAGAAAAAAATAAGATATGGCTCGTTCACTAAAAAAAGGACCCTATGTGCACCACAGCTTAGAGAAGAAGGTGCAACAGAATATTGAAGACAACAAAAAGTCTGTAATCAAAACTTGGTCTCGTGCCTCTATGATTACTCCCGACTTTGTAGGCCAAACAATTGCCGTACACAACGGACGTCAATTTGTTCCCGTCTATGTAACTGAGAACATGGTAGGACACAAACTTGGAGAATTTTCGCCCACGCGATCGTTCCGAGGTCATGCCGGTGCTAAGAATAAAGGTAAAAAATAAGGCTCATGGGAAATCGTAAACACAACGCAGCTCAAGCCCGCAAAGAAGCCCTCAAGAATGTGGCCTTTGCTAAATTGAACAATTGTCCTACCTCTCCACGCAAAATGCGATTGGTAGCCGACCAGGTTCGCGGTGCTCATGTCAATAATGCTTTGGCTATCTTAAAGTTTAGCCCTAAAGAAGCGTCCCGTCGTTTAGAAAAGCTATTGCTTTCTGCTATTGCCAACTGGCAAGCGAAAAACGAAGAGGCTGATGTGGAAAAAGCTAACCTTTTTGTCAAAGAAATCCGTGTGGATGGAGGAAGTATGCTTAAGCGTCTTCAGCCAGCTCCACAAGGACGTGCTCACAGAATTCGTAAACGTTCCAACCACGTAACTCTCGTGATCGGAGCTTCAAACTTGGAAAACTAATATGGGACAGAAAACAAATCCAATCGGAAATCGCTTAGGTATCATTCGCGGATGGGACTCTAACTGGTATGGAGGCCGTAACTATGGCGATAAACTCGCTGAAGACGATAAAATCCGTCGATACATTCACGCACGTTTGTCCAAAGCTAGCGTATCCAACGTTATCATCGAACGTACCCTTAAGCTAATTACAGTAACCATCACTACAGCTCGCCCGGGAATCATCATCGGAAAAGCTGGACAAGAGGTAGACAAGCTAAAAGAGGAGTTGAAAAAACTTACGGATAAAGAAGTTCAAATCAACATTCATGAAATCAAGCGCCCAGAGCTGGATGCGCAATTGGTAGGTGCTTCTATCGCCCGCCAGATCGAAAGCCGTATCTCTTATCGCCGTGCGATTAAGATGGCTATTGCAGCAGCGATGCGTATGAATGCCGAAGGAATTAAAGTTCAGATTTCTGGACGTTTGAACGGAGCTGAAATGGCGCGTTCGGAGTCTTACAAAGAAGGACGAATTCCATTATCTACTTTCCGTGCCGATATCGACTATGCTCTTGTAGAAGCGCATACGACCTACGGACGTTTAGGGGTTAAGGTATGGATCATGAAAGGGGAGGTTTACGGAAAACGTGAGCTTTCACCCCTAGTAGGAATGACAAAAAAATCAGGCGGAGGCAACAAAGGCCAAGGTGGCGGTCGTCAACGCAGAAGAAAATAAGGATTAACAAGACAGAGTTATGTTACAACCTAGAAAAACCAAATTCCGGAAGGCGCAGAAAGGCCGCATGAAAGGTCTTTCCCAAAGAGGACATCAGTTGTCCAACGGAATGTTTGGGATCAAAGCATTAGATTCGAAGTTTATTACTTCTCGCCAGATAGAGGCCGCTCGTATTGCCGCAACGCGATACATGAAAAGGGAAGGTCAGTTATGGATCAAAATTTTTCCAGATAAGCCCATCACCAAAAAACCATTGGAAGTACGTATGGGTAAAGGAAAAGGAGCCCCTGAATATTTTGTGGCTGTTGTAAAGCCTGGACGTATTATGTTCGAGGTGGCTGGAGTCCCATTGGATGTTGCTAAAGAAGCTCTTCGC
>WTJH01000164.1 GCA_011524915.1 Flavobacteriales bacterium
CCACGACCTGCTGATTACAAATCAGCTGCTCTAGCCAGCTGAGCTACATCGGCTTGAAAACGGTTGCAAATTAAACGCTAATTTTCCGGCTTTCAAAACAAATTATTCAAAAAAATGCACCCCCTAGGCACGCATTTTTTCCTTTTTGCGCTTCAGTAAGCGTACAGCTGTATCCGACACACTGTCTACGGCTTCTTCAAAGGATTTACAAATCTTGCGAACAGAGATATCATCGCCCGGTATGGAAACCAATAATTCCGCTTCCTTATTCACTCGATCCGAATGATTCAGGTTGGTCAGCTTCAGATCAATTTCAATAATCCTCGAATAAAATTGATGCAATTTTAAGGTTTTACGTTCTGAAAATTCTTTTAAATCTGCTGTGGCAGAAAAGTTGACGGCTTGGAATTTTGTTTTCATACATGGATTTGTTTAAGAACTGTTTTTGTTTTGTTCCCGCGGATGCGAAGCTGCATAGATCGATTTGATCTTTTGCATACTGCTGTGCGTATATACCTGTGTGGCACCTACGCTGGAGTGTCCTAAGAGATCTTTAACAGCATTTAGATCTGCTCCTTGGTCCAACAAATGCGTAGCAAAGCTATGGCGTAACATATGAGGACTGGTCTTTGTCTTCGTTGATACCACCTTAAAGTACGAATTCACCTGACGATACACAAAATTTGGACTTAGTTTTTTTCCATTGGCTTGTAAAAAAAGATGGTTGGTATCCTGCAACTCTTCCAATTGCTCTCGTTGCTGTAGATAGCTTTCTAACTGAGATTGGAGCGCTGGCAAAAGAGGAATCATTCGCTCCTTGGAACGTTTCCCTAAAACCTTGATTTGCTGACTACCAAAATCTATATCCGATCGTTGCAGACCAATCAATTCGGCCCTGCGCATCCCGGTGTAATACAAGGTCTTGATCAGACTTAAAGCAAGAACATCTGTATAGCTATCTCCAAACAAATCGGATGCAAATAAGCGTTCAACCTCTTGGACACTAAAGGGCACTGCCACTTTTTTAGAACTTTTTAAAGAACGGTGTTGTTGCAGGGGAGAAACGTCCAATTGCTGTGTTTTTACCAAGTAGGTATAAAAGGATCGCAAAGCAGATATTTTCCGATTAACACTCCGTGTGGTCAGCCCTTGATCCATGAGGACCACAATCCACGAACGGATAATACTGTAGGGCACCTGAACCAAGTCCTGTTGATCGTGCTGGTCCTGGCAATAGTGTACAAAATGCTCTAAATCGGCCCGATAGGCCTGTAGGGTTGCCGCGGCATAATTACGCTCCAAATCAAGATATGTCAGGAAACGTTGAATGTGCTCCATAAAAAAACGCTATCTCCTAAAGATAAAGCTTTAAAAGATAGCGTCCTTATGTAACCTCAATAAAAATTATTGATTTTCTAAGTCGCGTAAATGTTGAATGTACTGCGCTTTTTGGATCTTAGTTCGGTTTCGAACAGAAGGCTTTACGAACTGCTTGCGCGCTCGTAGCTGACGCATATGTCCAGTTTTATCAAATTTTCGCTTGAAACGCTTAAGCGCCCGGTCGATATTTTCTCCTTCTTTTACAGGTATTATCAGCATATGTTTAGCACCTCCTTTCTTTAAATGGTGTGCAAAAATAAGACCTTCCTAGGAAATCTCTATTACTTTTTGAAATTATTTTGTCAAGTTTCGAGAAATGACCAATTTTTGAATTTCACTTGTTCCCTCACCAATAGTACACAGCTTGGAATCTCGATAGAATTTTTCTACTGGGAAATCCTTTATAAAACCATAGCCCCCGTGGATCTGTACAGCTTCGTTGGCCACCTCGACACAAACTTCAGAGGCAAATAACTTAGCCATAGCTCCCGCCTGAGTCACCTTCTGACCATCGTTTTTAAGACGGCCAGCCTTATGGGTAAGCAGCTCTGCCGCTTCAATTTTGGTAGCCATCTCGGCTAGTTTAAAAGAAATCCCCTGGAATTCATTGATTTTTTTACCGAATTGCTCTCTTTCGGAAGAGTATTTTAAAGCTGCTTCAAAAGCACCTTTGGCGATCCCTAAGGACAATGCCGCAATGGAAATACGTCCTCCATCCAGAATTTTCATGGATTGGATAAAGCCTTCTCCCAATTCACCTAGAAGATTTTCTTCTGGAATCCGACAATCTTCTAAAACGACCTCGGCAGTTTCAGAAGCGCGCATCCCGAGCTTATTTTCTTTCTTTCCAAATTTAAGTCCGGGAGTTCCACGTTCGATTACAAACGCAGACATCCCATGATTGTCTCCTTTTTCTCCATTCCGAGCAATGACAACAACCAAGTCTCCAGACTGTCCGTGGGTAATAAAATTTTTAGTCCCGTTGAGTACCCAGCATCCATCTTCTTTTTTAGCGGTAGTATTCATCCCCTTCGCATCCGATCCGGTGTTGTGCTCGGTAAGTCCCCAAGCGCCAATCCATTCGCCCGAAGCTAATTTGGGCAACCAGCGCTGTTTTTGTTCTTCGGTACCAAAGAGCAAAATTTGGCTCATCGAAAGCGAGTTATGCGCGGCTATAGAAAGTCCTATAGACGGATCCACTTTCGCAATTTCTTCAATAATACAGATGTATTCATGGTACCCGAGGCCAGAACCCCCATAGGCTTCTGGAATAAGAATACCCATAAAACCATACTCACCGGCTTTATGTAAAACTTCTTTGGGAAAATGTTGTATTTCGTCCCATTCCATGACATAGGGCTGGATGTATTGTTGGGCGAAATCTCGTGCAGCTTCAGCGACCATCCGTTGGGTCTCCGAAGGCATATAAGGGGATTCTACTGCTGGACTTTTCACAATTTTTTTTATTTCAAATATAGGGCTAATCTTTGAATCCGAATACTATCTCCACCCACAAGCCCTGCTAGGCTATCGATAGGAAAGACTCCCCAGCGGGTTCTCCACAACACTATGCTTTGGGCTAATTTTCGATCGACATAGGGCACGCGCATCAGTTCCCATAAAGAAACAGTATCCAAGTCTACTTTTGATATTTGAGGAATTCTTTCAATTCGAAAACCTTTCAATAGACGTTGAACAACTAAAGAATCCAAGCCGTAAACCTCATAACACTGGCTTAGCTGAGAAAAGCCGCCCAGATAATTTCGATAGCTGATAATACGGTTAGACAAAACAGGACCAATTCCCGAAATTTTCTGTAAGTCTTCAGCCGTTGCCGAATTCAACGAGAGCAGTGGCACTTTGTTTGAAACTGCCTTATTTTTTGGATCATATCTATTAGGTTTTGAAAATCGTATATAGTTTAAAGACCGAAATTTCCATTGGGGATCCAGATCTGCTAGCCCATAAAATTCGCTTTGAGAAAGTCTGGGATGAGGTGTTTTTTGCTGATCCAAGAGTACCTGAAAAAAAGGCTGGGGCAACTCCAACAGATAACGCTCAAATGGTCCCATATCTTGAAGTCTATAGGTCCAAGGTTCTGGAAGTTGGTTTTTTGCAAGATCCACATCCCGGTTGCCCAACCGTCTGATACGCAATCCCAATGCACACAAGAAGATCAGGCTTATAACCAACAACACCCGGGAAGCGGAATGTCGATCCACAAGCCCGGGTGTTCTCATATGTGTGTTGAATGAGTTATTCTATTTTTCGGATGGCCGATAAATATCGTTCCAATTCTTCTTTTACTTTGGGATAAAGGAAGAACAACCCTATCATATTAGGGAATACTAATGCCAGGATCATGGCATCGGAGAATGTCCATACAGCAGACATATCTCCCGCAGCTCCAATCACAATAAAAATTAAAAACAATACTTTATAGGTCAGATCGGATAATTTACTTTTTCCGAAAATATACATCCAGGATTGAAGTCCGTAATAGGACCAAGAAATCATCGTGGACACCGCAAATAGCACAACAGCTAAAGTCAAGAAAGGCCCTGAAAAGGAAATATATTTAGCAAAGGCCGCAGCTGTGATGGCAGCACCTTCAACGGCTTGTCCGTCGATGGTAACTACTCCACCGACTCCACCGTAATTAAATACCGTATTGTCTCCGTTAAAAATAATAATTACCAAGGCGGTCATTGTACAGATAACAACAGTATCAATAAAAGGCTCTAAAAGAGCTACAAGCCCTTCAGAAGCCGCATAGTCGGTCTTTACGGCAGAGTGAGCAATGGATGCCGATCCGGCACCAGCCTCGTTGGAAAAGGCAGCACGCCTAAATCCAGTAATTAATACCCCTAACAAACCTCCTAAACCGGCTTGTGGATTAAAGGCTTGAGAAAAAATCATCCCAAAGGCATCATCCACAAACCAAAAGTTGGTTCCAATGATATACAAGCAAGCCAGAATATACATAAGCGCCATAAAAGGCACTACTTTTTCGGTTACAGAAGCTATTCTTTTGATTCCTCCAATGATGATTATTCCTACCAAGACCATCATAATCAGTCCGATGATCGTACGAGCACTACCCCCCGTCATCCCAAAAGAATCTACTAATTGCATGGCAGCCTGATTGGATTGGGCAGCATTTCCCCCTCCAAAAGAAGCTCCGATACACAAAATTGCAAAGATGACTCCAAGTGCTTTACCTATTTTGGCAAAACCGCGTTCTTGTAATCCTTTGGTCAGATAGTACATAGGACCTCCATAGACCGTTCCGTCTTCCCCTACATCTCTATACTTAACTCCTAAGGTACACTCCACAAATTTTGTTGACATCCCCAAAAGTCCACATAAAATCATCCAAAAGGTTGCCCCGGGACCTCCCACGGCAATGGCTAGGGCTACTCCTGCAATATTTCCATTCCCAACAGTTCCGGAAACGGCAGTTGCTAGGGCCTGAAAATGACTTACTTCGCCTTCCTGACTTTCGTCTTTGATGGTATCTTTGACATCTCCTGATACGGCCAAATCGCTTCCTGCCTCGTGGTGATCAATCGCGTCGTATTTTCCACGAACGGTATTGATGGCTGTTGGGAACCTACGGACGTTGACAAATCCAAAATAAAGGGTAAAGAAGGCTGCCCCTCCCACCAATAAAAAGATTATGGTAGGGATACTCGTCCCAGGAAAGTTGTGGAGCACCACTCCACCCCACCAATCGGCTACAGGAGTAAATGCTTCATTAATTCTTTCGTCTAAGCCTTTTTCTTGCGCTTGTAAAACAGGCAATTGGGCAAACAATAAAACGAAGGTCCAAAAATACTTTGGGTTAAAGTGTCGCATGTGTATTCAATTCAGTTGATGCTGCACAATATCATCAAAATGCTTTAGATACACAAGCCTCTTTTGCGAGTAAAGCCCTATTATAAATCAAAAACTGATGTGCGCTTGGTATAAATCATATCCTTTAGCTTCAACCAAAAAGCTAAGATCAGATAGGCTAAAAAACCACCTACGAGGGTCGTAAAGGAAGCGTATATAAAGAAGAGCCGAACACTTTTGACTCGAATGCCTAAGAATTCAGCCAAACGACTGCTTACCGCAAAACCGTGTTGCTCGGCATAGACTCGTAACTGTTGGATCACACCCATAGGACAAAGGTAATCATTCGTGCATCAAGTAAAAACCGACCGCGCAAGACAAACACTTTTGAGGAGTGCAATATTGGCGATATAACTGCAGCAAGGCCTGAGAACAGCCGGCCGATTGCACCGGAACTCCTAAAGATCGATACTGTTGAATTACACTGTTTTTTTCGACTTTCAGCTGAGCAAACCACTCCAAATGTTGTTCCGGATCAAATCCGATTTGGGTCTGAGCATAGGCAAATCGCAGGGGAATCATACAATTAATCACCAACAATTCCCAAAAGGAAGGACTGATCTTTTTCAGTTGTTTTTTTCCTGCAGCACCCCAAGTGTAATGCGTATCCCAATAGCCGGAGGCTTGTACGGATTGGAGTGTTTTTAAGGCATCTAAATTTTGGGCTTCTACCAACCAACGAAATGGGCGTGGGATCCGATGGTAAAGGGCTGCTAAAAGCGCCCAACGAACCGTTGGGAAATTGGCGGGTCTCAAACGCGCAAATGTAAACCTTGGAAAGGTCTCTATTTGGAATCGAAACTTCCTTTGGAAATAGTCAAACAAGCCTCTAAGTTCCCATACATATGGATCGGAATCCTCCGAAGGTAATAAGCCTGCACTTCCTAAAAACAAAGCCTCTAGGGCCGGAGGATTTTGAAGTTTCCGCAACAAATGCACAGGGATTCTTTCCGCGACTTCAACAAAGGCGGCTCCATTGGTATGCAAGCCAAAACTCCGAGCCAGCAGCCGAAACAAAACAGCTTCCCAATCATTGTTGGTTTGTTGAAGCTGTTCCTTGATCCAAAGGGTTTTCTGACTCAAGCGTTCAATAAGCAATCGTTCTTTCCAATCGGTCCAATGGGCTGCCGGAAAATATTTTATATGTGCCGCGCAGGGAATCCATGGACTGGGATGCAAAAAGCGTGTTTGATAGTTATCCAACCAACGTCGCGCCACAAATTCGGCTAATATCAAAGTAGGAATTGGAGTCCCGCTGGGCGAAAAAACCAAGCCGTCGTGCTCCCAAACGACATGAAGAATAACCGCATCATAATTGGGGTCCTGATGATGTTTGTGATGCCACCAATCCGAACTTTTCCGATGCACCTCGACATGACCACTCCACTGTACATCTCCCAATAAAATTTTGGCTTGTAAAAAATCAGGCCCTTCTCCAGTATTCCAAACACCGGGCTGCAAAACGATCAATTCTTCCCCACTAGCGGTCTTCAGTTGTGTGGAAGAAAGCTTTTGATAACGCCATAAAAATTGCAAGAACGCCTCTTGCATGGGGAAATATTTGGGACTGAAAAATATCTATTCTGTAGGGCCCTCCCACTCCAAGATTCCTCCGAGTAGGTTGTAGGTTTGGTCGAAGCCCTGACTGGCCATCACTTGACAGGCCTGTGCGCTTCGAACACCCGAACGACAATACACAAAATAGGTTTGCTCGGGGTCCAGTTCGGTTAATCCATCCATAAAACTTTGAGGTTCTCGTATGTTGAGTAGCTGTGCTTGGGGAATATGCCCCGCCTCAAATTCTTCTGGAGTTCGTACATCTAATACAATAGCATCGGGTTGTTGCGCCTGTTTTTCGGCCCATTCGGCTTGACTGAGGTCCATAGGTTTAGTTTTATTCAAAATTACAACTAAAATACAGGAACCCCTTGAGGTGCTTTAGATTTTTTTTATACATTTGTACCAACAATAATTGTAATGACAAAAGATACGTGTAAAGACATTGTTGTCGGAATGATGCGTGCGGGATTAGAGGCCACCGAGGCCATAGCTTCGGTTCTCAAGCCGCAGGAGTTAAGCTTACAACAATTCAACGTATTGCGAATTCTTCGAGGACAAAAAGGCAAAATGGCTACACTACAAGATGTGCAGAGCCAGATGATCCATAAAATGAGCAATACCACCCGTATTATTGATCGCTTAATTGAAAAGGGACTGGTCAGCCGAAACACCTGTTCGGAAAACCGTCGAAAGATTGACTTATGCATCACCCCCAAAGGCCTCGAGCTTTTAGCCACATTGGACCCTGTCATTGCACAAGCCGAAGGCGATTTTGTCGCTCAGTTTGAACCCGAAAACATCCAAGCCTTGACCTTATTGTTCCACCAAAATCGAATTGTTTAATTTTTATTTATATACCTATGAAAAAGATCCTTTTACTCTTATTAACTGTTCCTGCTTTAAGCTTTGCACAAGCGGTTTCCATCAACGCAGCAGAAAGTAACATCCACTGGGTGGGTAAAAAAGTTACTGGTCAACACGAAGGAAACATCTCTTTAAAGTCTGGAAGCCTAGAAATGGCTGATGGCAAATTAGTCGGCGGAAATTTTGTGGTGGACATGAACACCATCGTCGTTACTGACCTCGAAGGCGACTACAAAAACAACCTAGAAGGCCATTTAAATTCTGACGATTTCTTTGGTGTAGCCAATCATGCAGAAGCTCAATTGGTATTTACTTCAGTAAAAGCTGCAGACGACAAAACCTATGATGTTACGGGAGATTTTACGATCAAAGGCATCACGAAGCCGGCATCCTTCCAATTGGAAATGGGAGCTGGTGAGGCGCATGCCAAAGTAGTGATCGATCGTACTCAATTCAACATCCGTTATGGATCAGACTCCTTCTTCGACAACCTCGGCGATAAGGCGATCTACAATGATTTTGAATTGGATGTAACCCTTAAAATGTAAATCGCCAAAAGCGATAAAGTTTTCGTTTTGGATTCCTCCGAATATTGCTATCTTTGGTCTCCATGATTCAGAACAAAAACAAAACTTGGTGGTGGAACGCGACAGCTTAAGCTTTCGTGGAACACGCCATACATAAGAACAAGGCTTGTCTCACGACAAGCCTTTTTTATTTGGGGAAATATGAACACAACCAAAACTGAAATATTCAACTTTCAGACCCATCAAAAAACCCTTTTGACGGATCTGTTGACACCGGTGTCGATTTATCTTAAAATCCGGGATCGCTTTCCGAATAGTATTTTATTGGAAAGCAGCGACTACCATGCCAACACCATCGGATTTTCATATATCTGTATGGATCCCATAGCTCAGTTCAGCATTCAAGACCAGCAGCTGCACACCTCTTTTCCGGATGGGAGTTCGCACACCGAAATCTTGGAACCCAAGGCCGATATCCCACAGTTGCTTGCTGCCTTTCAAGGGCAATTTAAAGTCGACCCCAATACCCATAAAGATTACATCCAACAGGGACTTTTTGGGTTTATGGGACACGAAATGGTACAGCACTATGAAGGGACGATTGTTTCCAAAAAAGACGACAGTGCTCAGATTCCAGACCTACACTACGCCTTTTACAGACATGTGATTGCCATCAACCATTTCAATAACGAAACCTATATTTTCGACCATTGCTGGGAAACAGAAAACCGATTGGAGTCTTTAGAAAAGCTACTCCTCTCACCTACTCCTCCCAGCTTTCCATTTCAGAAAACTGGTGCCAAAAGCTCCAATATGACTGACCAGGACTTTTTAGGCCTAGTGGACCAAGCCCAAAAACACTGCCAACGGGGCGATGTCTTTCAATTGGTCCTCTCCCGGCGTTTTGCGCAACAATTCTCGGGAGACGAATTTCAGGTCTATAGAGCCCTGAGAGCCATCAACCCTTCTCCCTATTTGTTTTATTTCGATTATGGGGATTTTAAAATCTTTGGGAGTTCGCCAGAAGCCCAACTCATTGTTGAGGACGGGCAGGCCGAAATTCACCCCATTGCCGGAACCTTTAAACGAACGGGCAACGACCAAGAAGATGCAGCCCTTGCTCAAAAGTTAGCAGACGACCCCAAGGAAAACGCCGAACATGTGATGCTGGTGGATCTGGCTCGGAACGACCTCAGTCGCAACGGCTCCCAGGTCGAAGTAGTCACCAATCGAGAAGTACAATTTTTCTCTCATGTGATTCATTTGGTCTCCAAAGTAATTGCCCGAAAAAAGGCCTCCATAGAAACCTTTCAGGTGGTAGCAGATACCTTTCCTGCCGGAACCTTAAGCGGAGCACCCAAACCCAAAGCTTTGGAACTCATAGAACGCTACGAGCCCACCAACCGAAAAGCATATGGTGGAGCCATTGGGTATTTAGACTTTGAAGGGAATTTTAATCATGCCATTATCATCCGTTCATTTTTAAGTCAACGAAAAACCCTCTACTACCAAGCCGGTGCTGGACTGGTGGCGGCATCCAATCCGCAAAACGAACTGCAAGAAGTATATAATAAATTGGGCGCTTTAGACCGTGCTCTTGAAAAAGCAGAACAACTATGAAAGCTCCCCAACGTGTATTTGTAGTCGATAATTTCGATTCCTTTGTCTATAATTTAGTGCACTATATAGAAGAACTTGGGCATACGGCCGAAGTCAAGCGAAACGATGCTTTTGATCTGGAAGAGGTCGAAGCCTACGATAAAATTTTACTTTCCCCGGGCCCCGGAATTCCGGACGAAGCGGGACAGATGAAAGCTCTGATTGCCCGCTACTGGGAACATAAAAATATTTTAGGGGTTTGTTTAGGGCACCAAGCCATAGCCGAAGTTTTTGGAGGAACCCTAGAAAACCTCCCTCAGGTATATCACGGGATTGCTACCCCTGCTCACCAGACCCAAAACGACCCCTTATGGGAACATATTCCGGAAACTTTCGAAGTAGGGCGCTATCACTCTTGGGTGGTCCAAAAAGACCTCCCGGAAGGGCTGATTCCTTTAGCTTTGGACGATCAGCATCGGCTGATGGCCTTTAGGCACCAAGAAAAACCCATTTGGGGCATGCAATACCACCCTGAATCTGTATTGACTCCCTTAGGGAAACAAATGATTAAAAATTGGCTTAATACCGATTAAACTTTTATGAAACAGTATTTAGAACGTTTAACCGCAGGCGAAATTCTTTCCCAGCAAGAAGCTTACAAGATCCTCACCGAAATCGGAACAGCTCAGCACGAGCCCATTCCCATTGCGGCTTTCCTCACCGTATTTATGATGCGCCCCATCCACCCTCAAGAATTGGCGGGTTTTCGGGAGGCGCTCCTAGACCTTTGTATTCCTGTGGATCTAAGTGCCTACGACCCCATAGACCTATGCGGAACGGGAGGCGACGGAAAAGACACCTTTAATATCTCTACGCTTGCTGCTGTGGTGACAGCAGGTGCTGGAGTTAAGGTCAGTAAGCACGGAAATTATGGCGTTTCCTCCGGTTGTGGCTCCAGTAATGTTTTGGAGTTTTTAGGAGTTCGTTTCAGCAACGATGCCGACTTTTTGGACCGATGTATCGATCAAGCAGGGATCTGTGTTTTACACGCCCCACTTTTTCATCCTGCCATGAAAGAAGTAGCTCCGATTCGGAAAGGTCTGGGTCTAAAAACCTTTTTTAATATGTTGGGACCTTTGGTGAATCCGGCCCGACCTCCCCACCAACTGGTAGGGGTGTACAGTTTGGAATTGATGCGCTTATACGCCTATATTTTTGAACAGTCGGATACCAATCATACCATTATCCACGCCTTAGATGGCTATGATGAGATTTCCTTGACCGGTCCCGTAAAAATCTGTCAAGCCCAACAGGAGCGACTGCTTACTCCAGCGGATTTTGGATGCCAAACCCTTGTCCCCGAAGCCATTGGTGGAGGGCATACAGTCGAGGCAGCAGCCCAAATATTTATGCAAGTCTTAAAGAACGAAGCTACAGCAGCACAAACACAGGTGGTATGTGCCAATGCAGGAATGGCCATAGCCACCCAAAAACACCTCAGCCCCACAGATGGCTATGCTTTGGCAGAAGAATCTTTAAAAAGCGGAAAAGCCCTCCAGGCCCTACAAAAACTACAAGAAATCAGTCGATGAGCAATATTTTAGAACAAATCGTTCGGGACAAACGCAAAGAAGTTGCGGCACGTGAACAACTCTTCCCAACTTCCTACTGGGAACAATCCCCCCTGTTCCAGCGCCAAGCATACAGTTTAAGAGAAGCCCTTTCAGCATCGGGCCCTCAAATTATTGCCGAACACAAAAGACGCTCTCCTTCAAAGGCCGTTATCAACCAAAAAGTTCAGGTACCACAAGTCGTACAAGGCTATCAAAAAGCGGGAGTAGCTGCCTTGTCCGTTCTTACGGAAGGCCCCTATTTCGGGGGTTCTTTAGACGACTTGGTATATGCCCGTCACAGCTGTAGCTTACCCATCCTGAGAAAGGACTTTTTTGTAGATCCCTATCAAATTACGGAAGCCAAAGCCCATGGAGCAGATGCCATTTTGTTGATTGCTGCCGTACTGACCCGAAGCGAAATCGAAAAGCTTTCAAAACACGCTCATCAGTTGGGAATGGAAGTATTATTAGAAGTTCATAATGCCGAAGAACTCGAAAAATCATTAATGCCAAGTTTGGACTGTATAGGGGTCAACAATCGCAACCTAAAAACCTTTGAAGTTTCTTTGGAGACCTCCTATAGCCTTAAAGCCATGATTCCGGAATCGGCTGTGGCAGTTTCCGAAAGCGGCTTACAGGACCCTGCAGATATCGAACAACTTCACCAAGCCGGATTTGAAGGTTTTTTGATGGGCGAACGCTTTATGAAAGAAAACGATCCCGGCAAAGCAGCTCAAAGCTTTATTGAAAATTTAAGGAGATGAATATAAAAGTCTGTGGGATGCGCGATCCTCAAAATATAACCCAACTCAGTCGTTTACCCATCGACTATATGGGCTTTATCTTTTGGGAAAAATCCAAACGCTTTGTGGATCAGTCCACACCTGAGCTTCCTCAACAGATCACCAAAGTGGGCGTTTTTGTCGACGCCTCCGAAAGCTTTATACTACAGATGGCTCAAACCCATCGGTTAGAGGCCCTTCAACTCCACGGGAACGAAACCCCTCAAGACTGCGCCCAACTCAAGGCAAAAGGCTTTGTAATCGTCAAAGCTTTTGCGGTAGGAAAGTCTTTTGATTTTAAGCGACTCCAAGCCTACGAACCCCACTGCGATTTTTTCCTATTCGACACCAAATCCGATCTGCCGGGAGGCAGCGGACAACAGTTCGACTGGACCCTACTCAACTCCTACAACAGCAAAACACCCTTTTGGATCAGTGGTGGAATTGGCCCTTCGGATGCTGCCGCCATCCAAGAGCTGAAAAAAAAGAAATTGCCCCTGCACAGCATCGACTTAAATAGTAAATTTGAAACCGCTCCGGCACAGAAAGATATCGCTCTTCTAGCGGAGTTTTTAAAGCAATTGACATGAAATACAATGTAGATGAACGTGGATACTACGGAGATTTTGGCGGAGCCTATATCCCCGAAATGCTCTATCCCAATGTGGCGCACTTGAAAGAACATTATGTCCAAATCAGCCAAGAAGCCTCTTTTCAAAAAGAGTTTAAAGCCCTTTTACGGGATTATGTAGGGCGCCCTACGCCCCTATACTTTGCCGAGCGCTATTCGGAAAAGTATGGCACCAAGATCTACTTTAAACGAGAAGACCTCTGCCATACGGGGGCTCATAAAATCAATAATACCATTGGTCAAATTTTATTGGCCAAACGTTTAGGGAAATCTCGAATAATAGCCGAAACCGGAGCTGGACAACACGGAGTTGCTACGGCTACGGTTTGTGCACTGATGGGGATCCAGTGTATTGTATATATGGGAGCTATAGACATCAAACGTCAAGCGCCCAATGTGGCACGGATGAAAATGTTGGGAGCCGAAGTGCGGCCTGCACAATCGGGAAGTAAAACTTTAAAGGACGCTACCAATGAAGCCATTCGGGACTGGATCAACAATCCCGAAGACACGCACTACATCATTGGGTCGGTCGTGGGACCTCATCCCTATCCCGACATGGTAGCACGCTACCAAGCCATAATTAGTGAAGAGATCAAATCTCAACTTCAAGAAGTAGAGGGTCGAGACTACCCCGATCATGTCGTGGCTTGTGTAGGAGGTGGGAGCAACGCTGCCGGTACCTATTACCACTATTTAGACCGCCCAGAAGTAAATATCATTGCTGTAGAAGCGGCAGGTAAGGGGATCGACAGTGGCGAAAGTGCTGCAACTTCAGCCCTGGGAAAAGAAGGAATCATCCACGGCAGTAAAACCCTGTTGATGCAAACCCCTGACGGTCAAATTACCGAACCCTATTCCATCTCAGCAGGTCTCGACTACCCGGGAGTAGGCCCCATGCACGCCCACCTGTTTCGTTCCGGAAGAGCTGAATTTATTTCGGTAACAGACGATGAAGCCATGACTGCTGGACTCGAACTTTCGCAATTGGAGGGGATCATTCCCGCCATAGAAACCGCCCACGCCTTTGCTATTTTCGAGCAACGAAAATTTGGCCCAGAAGAAGTGGTGGTAGTCAACCTATCGGGCCGTGGAGACAAAGATTTAAATACGTATATCGATTATTTTAAACTCTAATGAATCGAATAGACCAAGCCTTTCAAAAAGACCATAAACTACTTTCCATTTATTTTTCGGCAGGACATCCCCATTTGGAGGATACCACCCGAATCTTAGAACTGCTTCAACAGTCGGGAGTGGATATGGTTGAAATTGGCCTTCCTTTTAGTGATCCTTTAGCCGACGGGCCCACCATTCAAGACAGCTCCACTCGGGCACTCGAAAATGGAATGACTACCGATAAACTTTTGGATCAACTGAAAGATATCCGCCAAAGCATCGACCTGCCCTTGATTATTATGGGCTATTTCAATCCCATGCTTCAGTATGGAGTTGAACGCTTTTGCAAACGTTGTTCCGAAATTGGTATTGATGGACTCATCATTCCGGACCTTCCTGTGGATGTATATCACGAAAACTATCAAGCCCTATTCGAAACCTATGGGTTGTACAATATGTTTTTGATTACTCCCCAAACCTCAGAAGCTCGAGTACGCTATATCGATGAGGTCTCCAAAGGATTTATTTATATGGTGAGTTCCGCTAGTGTTACGGGAGCTCAAAGCAGTTTTGGGGACCCTCAGGCGGCCTACTTTAAGCGTATCGCCAGCTATGATTTGCAAACCCCCAGAATTGTAGGTTTTGGGATCAGCAATGCCGATACCTTCCAAACCGCAACCCAACAAGCGCAAGGAGCCATCATCGGCTCAGCCTTTATCAAGTTTTTAGAAAACGAAGGGGTCGAAAAAATCCCAGAGTTTATTCAGCGAATTCGATAAGTACAGACCTATTTAAGTAACCGCCCCTTGACAACTACTGCCGGCCCCTGCCGTACAGCCATAGCAGTGTTGGGAAACACAGATCTCGCGTTGTGCCAGCTGATCGGCATCAAAGTCTTGCACGTGTTGAATACTGCTTTGCACCGGCATTTCTAACATCTGATTAAAATCGCAATCGTAGAGGGTGCCGTCCCAACGAACCGAAAGTGTATTGCGACACATCAAGCCCGAAACAGCTGCCGGATTAAATGCTTCTACCAAGCTTTGCATATAGTCTTCATAGTTTTCTGAGGCGATCAAAAACTCCAAAAAGCGACTGATGGGTAAATTGGTAATGGTAAACAGATGGTTGAATACAATTCCGAAATCGGCAGCTAAAGCCTTTTTAAAATCAGTCTCAAGGGCTGCCTGATCTCCAGGTAAAAAAGCTCCCGCCGGATTGTAAACCAAATCCAATAATAGACCGCTATCTTCCTGCCCATAGCCTACAGCATTGAGCGCTTGAAGGGCTTGGATGGATTGATCGAAGACTCCATCGCCCCGTTGCCGATCGGTTTTTGCTTTTTTATAAAAGGGAAGAGAGGATACTACATGTACTTGGTTATCGGCAAAAAATTGAGGCAACTCTTTATAGGTAGCATTGGCTCTAAGGATGGTTAGATTGGACCGAACAATAAGGTCTTGAACCCCACGAGCTTTGGCTTGAGTTACAAACCATCGAAAATCGGGATGCATTTCAGGGGCGCCTCCCGTAAGGTCTAGGGTATGCACTCCGGTTTGTTCAACAATTTCAAGACAGCGCTCTAGGGTAGCTCGGGACATCATTTCCTTCCGATCAGGACCGGCATCTACATGGCAGTGGGCACACACCTGATTACACATATACCCCATATTGAGTTGGAGGATTTCCAGAGCTGTTGGACGCAACAGATTGCTGAGTCCTTGACGTTCGAGTTGGGTGGTAAAAGGGGGCAATCCACCGTCCTGAAAAATTCCATTCGATAACCATTGGCGTTGCACTTGAGGATCAGCTAAAGTCTGTTGGCGGGCACGTAAACTTTTCTTCATAAGGACTTACATACTCAATTTATCCACCCAGTTCATCATCTGCACTCCGTGAACTAAAGTAGCACCGCTTTGGATGGCCGCCCCTACATGTACGGCTTCCATCATTTCCTCTTTCTCGATCCCCCGCTTCAGGCCGTCTTTGGTATAGGCTTCTATACAATAGGGACATTGCACCACATGGGCTACTGCCAAGGCAATTAGGGATTTTTCTCGAGCACTCAGCGCCCCTTCTTGGAATACTTGATTGTAATATTTAAAAAACTGTTCTCCCAATTCGGGACTCCATTCGCTGATGGAACTGAACTTTTTAAGGTCTTCGGCCTGATAATAGGTCTTCATAAGGTTCGCATTAGTTTGTTGCCTAAAGATATCAGTTTTCGTTGTCTTTATGGATGGCTCAAGGCTCCTGATGTTAGCGCAAGGCTCCTG
>WTJH01000072.1 GCA_011524915.1 Flavobacteriales bacterium
TTTATCTAGGCTACGAAATCCTTTTTGTTCTTACTCTTTATTTTAGTATGAGATACCTCTCAAACGCTCATCAATATAAATCCCTCCTTTTTCAGTCTTTATTCATTCATTTGAGTTTAACTCTTCTATATCTAGTCGTGTTAGTCAATACATTGAGTGCAAATTTTTTTGAATCCCCCCTTTCTTGGATTGTTTTTTATCCGGCTTTACACTTTATATTATCCTTTGGATTATTCAATCTAAAACTTCATTTATACAACAAACTAAACAAGCTTCAGCAGAAATAAATTTTCATTGACTCTAATTTTTGGGAAATATTAAGCAGTTATAAATCAATATTTAACGGAAAATTTAGGGGTAGATTTTATTTATAGAACTACCGATTTTGTATATTTCATATAACTATAAATCAATTTGAAATGAAAAAACTATCTCTAGGGGTGCTTTTGTTTTCAACAATGTCACTCAGTGCCCAAGTAACCACTATCTTCGAATTTGAGTCCAATGATTATGAAACGCTTCATGAGGTGCTCGACATTTGGGCACCAACCATGGAAAAAGGCTTAGGTCGAGAATTACCCCCAACCTATGTACTTGTTGAGCAAGGGACTCGAACCTATTATCTTTCTCAAGAGTTTGGAAGTTTAAGCCAGTGGGCAAACTACCAAGAAACAATGGAAGCGCAAGATGAAGCCATCGGCAAAGCGTTTCAAGAATCAGCAATGACTCCTGAAATGATGCAAAGTTTTAATCAAGGGACAGATGCTCATGAGCTGAGTCTATGGACTTTTATGCCTGAATTAAGCACTATAGACACTTTTATGGAAATGTCTGTGGAAGAACGCGACGCTTTACCTTACAGGCGTATCGTTTATATAAAAACAGACATGAATCAACAAGGAGCATTTGAAAATTTTATTAAAGAACAACATAAAATAGATGCGCGTTTAGGAGTAGATCACATCTTTGCTGTATACAGAGCTCAAGCAGGTTCGCGCGATGCAAATTACCTCATGGCTGTTGTAGATAAATCTAGATTTGAATACACCAAAAATTGGGAGAATCGGATGAAGATTCGAAGAACCGATCAAACCTACAATGATATGCGAGATAAACGTAAAGGGAATCCTTGGAAAGTTGTTGAAGAAAAACACCTGATGAGAATAAATGAATTGACATATTAAATTGGATGTCCATTTGAATCAAAACCCACATCTGTGGGTTTTTTTGTGGATGATACCCAAAACAATCTTACCCCAAAAACTGAAAAAGCTTTTCAATTCTATTGAATAAAGAGTTTGATATGAATTCGGTTTTGATTTTGTATCTTAGATCATAACCATAAACAACTTTTCAATGAAAAAACTATTTTTTTTATTAGTAGGGTTCAGCTTTAGCCTTTCATTTGGTCAAGAAGTATTTGTAACCCTCGATTATGTAACAGTACATAATACGGACTTGGAAAAACATATTTCCATCGAAAAATCCCATTACAAAAAAATGCATCAGGAAAGAATTAAACAAGGCTTAATTCTTGGGTGGGATATGTGGATCATCAGAAACAATGATTACGGAGACTTTACATCTACTCTTGTATTTGCTCACCTGAGAACAAAAGAAATGCTAGCCAAATCAGGAGGTGCTCCTATCCCGGGAGTAGATCAAGCGGTTTCAGATCAAATTTGGCAAGATCACATGAGTAGGATATTAAAAAATGGAACATTAGTAATGTCTGTAAAGGATATGTTTGGGGGTCAGGTAGACGATGGCCCAGCCAAATTTGCCGTCTTAAACTATATGGAAGTAGATCCGGTTCGAGCAGACGAATATGAGAAATTAGAAATAGAAACCTATAAACCGGGGCATATGAATAGCAATAAGGCTGGTTGGGGATTACATAAGGTATTAAATTTTGCAGGGGAAGCAACACCCGTTAATTATGTGACTGCTGATTTCTACAAAGATGTGTCCACGATTTATATGAATAGAAATGAGACACCTCAGCTGACCAAACAAAACCGATCCAGTTGGAATCAACTTAGAAAACTGAGGAAAATTAGACAGACACACATCGTCGAACTTTTAGATCAAGTAAGATAATACACAAACCCTCCCATTCGGAGGGTTTTTCTTTTTAGGCTATGGGTGTAGGCTGCTCCAAGACTAAATACAAAGCTTTCCCTTAGCCTATAGTCCGTGAACTTTGCTACATTACCATCTGTTTAGCGCAGTCAAAAATATTTAGTTTACCTATTGATGTATATCAACTCCCCCTCTATTCAGCTGAATTCCTATGTCAGAATCATCCTTCTGATAACTGCCGGGGAGGGTATCTTTATACTTCCTTTTCTTTTGGCTCGTATTTTCCGACCCACTTTTTTGAAGGTTTTTGAATTGGATAATTTTCAATTGGGAACCCTCTATACCACCTACGGAATTGTAGCCTTGATTTCCTATCTATATGGCGGAACTCTTGCGGATAAGTATCAAGCCCGAAAATTGATGGGTTCCGCATTGATCTTAACGGCCTTGGGCGGTTTTTTTATGGCGACTTTCCCTAGTTTTTTAGGCCTTCAAATCTTATATGGGTATTGGGGATTTTCTACGACTTTCCTCTTCTGGGCTGCCATGATTAAAGCGACACGAAATTGGGGTGGAGAAGAAAGTCAAGGGAGAGCTTTTGGTTTTTTGGAAGGAGGAAGAGGGATTGTTGCTGCTTCTATAGGAGCCTTTGGAATCCTAGTCTTTGCCAATCTAATCTCTGAAAACGTTGTCGATACTTCTCTTGATCAGAAAAAAGAAGCTTTCCGATGGGTAATCTTATCTACATCTATACTGGTTACTCTGGTCGGTATTTTGATCTTTATTTTTCTTCATGAAATTGAAAATCAGGAAAAAGAACAAACAGTCATACCCGATCGCCCTTTAAAAAACATGAAAACCGTCATCAGATTTTCATCTGTTAGGCTATTGATCCTTATTGTCTTATGTGCTTATTGCGGATATAAGGTAACTGATGTTTTATCGCTATATGCCAGTGAGATCATGTTGTTTCATGAGGTCGATGCGGCTAAGGTTGGCTCCTATCAAATGTATTTACGCCCTCTTGTTTGTATAAGTATCGGTTTTATAGCTGATCAGTCTTCCAACTCCAAATGGCTTGTTAGAGGATTTGTATTGCTTTTAGTAGGGGCACTAATTTTTGTTTCTGGTTTTGTCCAAGCACCCTTAAAGGGTCTGTTTGTTGTGGCAATTATCGTCACAGGACTTGGAACATATGGCCTCCGGACGTTGTATTTTGCGGCAGTCAAAGAAGGTAGTATTCCCTATGCATTTACCGGAACCGCTGTCGGAATTATATCGGTTGTGGGATATACTCCCGATATCTTTATGGGACCACTGATGGGCTATTTGCTCGATAACTATCCAGGAATTACAGGGTTTAGACTTGTTTTTGCTTTGCTGGCAAGCTTTGCCTGTATTGGATTCCTGACCTCGCTTAGATTTATGAAAATAACGAAAGCTAAAACTCAAAAATAAATTTCTAATTCCAAAAAATTATGAAACAACCCTTAGTTCAACCTTTAGACCGGAATGCCACCCCTCAAGCCCAAAAAATGGCATCATTTTATGAAGAAACTCTAGGATTTACTCCCAACAGTTTATTTACCATGATGCACCGCCCTCGAATAGCTAATGCCTTTGTGGAGATGAACCAGGCCGTAATGGAAAATAAAGGACGTGTCACAAGTTCTTTAAAAAGAGAAATTGCTTATTTATCCAGTATGACCACTGGTTGCCGCTATTGTGAGGCCCATGCCATTCGTGCTGCCGAAAGGTATGGATCCACAGAAAAACGCATGGAAGCCATCTGGGACTATAAAACAGATCCTGTGTTTTCTGATGCCGATCGGGCTGCGTTTGATTTAGCTATTGCCGCTTCTCAAGTTCCCAATGGAGTCACAGATGCCATTGCCGAAAATATTCGGAACTATTGGGACGAAGGGGAAATTGTAGAGATCTTAGGAGTAGTCGCCTTGTTTGGTTATTTGAATCGATGGAACGATAGTATGGGAACCGAATTGGAACAAGCCGCTGCAGTTTCTGCTCAAGAGATTATTGGGAATAAAGGCTGGGAAATTGGGAAACATTCCTATTAGTATCAAGGACATAGCTTTATC
>WTJH01000102.1:0-9776 GCA_011524915.1 Flavobacteriales bacterium
CTTTCAAGTTGATTTTCTGGAATTTTTAGACCTGATTCAGCAGGCAGTAAGGAAATGGTTTTGTGTGCCTTAAAGCTTAAATCCGAACCAACAGCTGAAAATTTTGGAATAAAATGAATCTCGTCTTCTATCAACCGTTCCTCCAACTGAAGGGCTAACTGCTGTTCTTTGTTGGAACCTACCGCTAGGGGTGATACAATTAGATCCACCCAGTTTTTAGCATTTTCAGGGATTTTATGATAATCTTCCACCACATCCGAACGACGGATCGGGAATTTGATGTGTTCTATAGCTGATTTTAAGGCTTCAAAGGTGAATTTTACTGTAATATCTCGGTCATAATCTCCAGGGAAATGTCCTGATTCAAACAGCAGTGTTGGGATACCCCATTGGGTAAAGGTATCTCCCACACAGTTTAGATTAAAAGCATCGTCATACCTCCCAATTGCATGAGGTAAAGAAGCTTGAAGTGCGGATTGGATATCCGCTATCAAATGCATGGCTTTCAATCGGGCTGAGGTGATCCTTTTGGCTGCATCTCCTGCAGGAGCCAAAAAGGAAAGGGTTGCTGGAGCTCCGGAATCGCCTGCTCCAAAAATGGTTCGTTGCCCGTGTAAGTTAAAGGCATAGTCCGGAGCAAAAGATCGACAGAAATCATGTAAAATTTGACTCTCGGGCTGCGACAACTCTTGTGCATCCCGATTCAGATCAACTCCATTGGCGTTTATACGGGTATAGGCTTGCGCTCCATCGGGATTCAGCTGGGGAATAATCGCTAATTGAAGCCCCTCTAGTGCCTTTTCACCACGTGATGAGGTGTAATACTCTAAGAGAGCTATCAGAGCTCTTGTAGAAGAGCTTTCGTTCCCATGCATTTGAGACCACATCAATATTTTAATAGGTCCAGTTCCCAAACGGTACACTTCAATGGGACGGTTTTGGACAGATTGTCCCAAAACTTGATGCGACAAAAAAGCTTTTAAGGGAGCTATATCTCGGGAAAATTTTTCAGGCGGATAATAACGCTGTGTTGATTTCATTTTACAAATGTAAATATCTATTCGTTTACAAATGTAACGCGCAAAATGGACGGATATATTTACAATTGTATACAGAACAGGGCCTGTTTTTTACAAAAAGGTCGATATACATGCTTAAAATACTAATTATCAGCTGTTAAATTTTATTTATTGAAGCTTAACTTTAATTAATATCGATTTTATATTAAGGTTCTGTTGTTGAAATATTTCGTATATTACAATTGTAAAACACAATTCTGTTTACAATGTTAAACTATTCTGAAATCATTCAACGGATCGAATCCATACGGGAGAAAAACCATTTAAACGCTTCATCATTTGCGGATCGGATCGGAGTACCTCGTTCATCAATCTCACATATCCTTTCGGGACGAAACAAACCCAGTTTGGAATTCATCATTAAAACGGTAGATGCATTCGAGGAAGTTTCCCTAGAGGGATTGCTTTATGGAAAAACATCCCCCCCACCCGATTCTGGGATGAAAGAGATTCGGTTTCCCGAAGCAGAGCCTTCCCCCAAGAATTTATCAACAGCTCCTCTAGAATCACCCCCTCAGGAAAACTCGCCTGCTGCGCCCGTGTATAGTCTTGAAGCCCCGAGTCGAGTAATTGTTTTTTATCCGGATGGAAGCTTTGAAGCCTTTATGCCAAAAAAGCCTTAATTTTGAGGATGCGAATTTTATGTTTTGCCCTTGTATTACTAGGTTTTTGGAGTTGTTATGCTCCGGAGCGGAATTGCGAAAAATTTCAGACGGGCACCTTTATTTTTGAAAGTATCATTAACGATAAAATTCAGACCACTACATTTTATCGCTCTGCCGAACTTGAAATTGAACAGTATCAAGGGACTATAGATTCGGCTAGTATCCGTTGGGTCAATCCTTGTGAATGTATTCTGACCAAAATTAATCCTGAAAACAACCAGGAAAAGCGCCCTTTAAAAATTCGAATCCTGCGGACGACCGCAGACACCTATACTTTTGAATACAGTTATGTCAATCAGCCCGGCAACAGTCAACGGGGAACGGCAACAAAAATTAGCGAAACATGGAAGCCCTCTTTACCACAGAAGCCCTAAGTGCTCTATTGACCCTGACCTTTTTAGAAATTGTTTTAGGAATCGATAATATCTTATTTATATCGGTCGTGGCCGGGAAAGTAGCGGAACAACACCGGAAAAAGGCAACTCAGTGGGGGCTGCTTTTAGCCATGTTTTTGCGATTGGGTCTTTTGTTAGGAATTTCTGTTTTCCTACAGATGCAGAAAACTTTTTTCAGTTTCAAACATTCGCTCCTGTCTGTAGATCTCAATGGACAATCCATAATTTTGGCCGTGGGTGGACTTTTTTTATTGTATAAAAGCACCAAAGAAATTTTCGAAAAAGTTGAAGGACATCAACAAGGTCCTAAAGACGACCGATCCTCTTATTCCTTTAATCGGGCGCTACTTCAGATCATTGCCATCAATCTGGTTTTCTCATTCGATTCTATACTTACGGCAATCGGGATGACCAATGGTTTGGTCGGAGCATTAGAAATCATGGCCATAGCCGTGATCATTTCCGTGATCATTATGATGATTTTTGCCGGTCCTGTAGGTTCCTTTATAGAAGCCCACCCCTCCCTCCAGGTCTTAGGACTATCTTTTTTATTACTGATCGGTTTTATGCTCCTAGCCGAGGCGGCCCACCTTTCTCATTTGGTGGTTTGGAATCAGGCTGTAGGAGCGGTTCCAAAAGGCTACTTATATTTTGCTATAGCCTTCTCCCTTGGAGTAGAGTTTATCAATATGAAGATTCGAAAGCGTTAGTTTCGTTACAATTCCATACGGATCTGAGCATCCTGATCCGAATCGTCTACCTGAATTTCCTCGGAGTTCACCTCAATTTCTTCTGTAGGCACCTCTGTGACAAATGGTTGACGATCAATGACATCAATTTTTTTGATCCGTTGGGCAGTCAACTGATTCCCCATGGCTTGTATTCCCTTAATCGCAATAAATTCTTCGGCCCATAGTTGCAGGGGTTCTGGGGTATCCTTCCCCGCCGGTTTAACAAACTGAGTTTCCAATTGCGGACGTCCTTCGGTAGTGAAAAAAGTGAGTTCGTTCCCATCTTTGAGGAAAGGGTCTTCTTTTTTATCGTTTTCAATTAAAAAGCGCTTGAGGAAATATTTCTTTTTTGAACTATCGAAATATACGGCTGTTAGTGGTTTGGCAGGAATCCATTTTTCGATTCGAATATCGTCGTCTCGAAAATGAAGACTCGGATCGGGATCTAAAATTCGAACCGTTCCTTTTTCGGAAACAACCAAAAGCTTGTCATCGCCCTTAAAAGCTCCTAATAAATCTCCTCTTTCTTCAAAGTTGATCCGCCGTATGGTGGGATCGAACCAAATGTTCCGCGCCTGAAGTGTAGAAATCCCTTTTTCCTTCAATTGAATTTTACGAATCGGGTATTTGGTCACGATATTTCCGCGGACCGCTCGCCCTTTGATTTGTAAATCTGCAAAATCTAAATCCCACTTCAGTTTTTTGATGGTTCCCGTGTTGCGCAATAAAATCTGAACAATTTCTGCTTCCCCGTTGGGATTGGCAGTAAAATACAAGATTTCTGATTTCGGTTTCCCCTGAGTCAGATCGTATTTGCGTTCTCGAGTAACTCCAGTCACCGAAAAACGTTTGATATAGGAAGTTCCGGGTTTTCCATCCCGGTAAATCATATTGTATATGGTGCGGCTGTCTTTCTTTTTAAAGATGGCTGCATGAATGATGTCTTTCCCTACAAATACTTTAGAATCTACCCGAACCACTTGCATGTTCCCATCGCGAGTAAATACAATGATGTCGTCTATATCCGAGCAATCCCCTATATACTCATCCTTCCGCAGCCCAGTCCCAATAAAGCCTTCGGCCCGATTGACATAGAGTTTTTGATTGCGAACCACTACTTTTTTAGCGTCCACATCATCAAAAATTCGAATCTCCGTTTTTCGTTCTTTCCCCTTACCATAGGTCTTTTGGAGATGGGTAAAAAATCGGATGGCATAATCGATCAGATGATTCAAATTATTTTTTACTTCCGCAATATCTCCTTCCAAAGCCTCGATCTTTTGCTGGGCTTTGTCGATATCAAACTTTGAAATTCTTTTGATCCGAATTTCTGTTAAACGAACAATATCGGCTTCAGTAACTTCTCTTTTAAGGTGCTTGGTATGTGGAGCTAATCCTTTTTGGATGGCCTGTAATACTCCTTCCCAACTCTCCTCTTCTTCTATATCTCTATAGATTCGGTTTTCGATAAAAATTCGCTCCAAAGAAGCGAAATGCCACTGATTTTCAAGCTCTTCTAACTGTACTTCCAGTTCCATCTTGAGTAACTGAACCGTATGATCCGTAGAAATCTTGAGCATATCGCTCACCCCTAAAAACAGAGGTTTGTTGTCTTGTATGATACAGCCCAAAGGCGAAATTGAAGTTTCGCAAGCCGTAAAAGCATACAGGGCATCGATCGTTTTGTCGGGCGATGTTCCACTAGGTAAATGCACCAAAATCTCCACTTCAGAAGCCGTATTGTCTTCTATTTTTTTGATTTTGATTTTACCTTTTTCATTGGCCTTTAGGATACTCTCAATCAAAGAAGAAGTCGTGGTACTGAAAGGAATTTCTTTGATGACAAGCGTATTCTTATCTAAACTTTCAATTTTGGCGCGAACTCTAACTTTTCCACCTCGTTGTCCGTCGTTATAATTCTGAACATCCATAATCCCACCCGTAAGGAAGTCGGGATAGAGTTCAAAATTGCGCCCTTTTAAATATTGAACGCTGGCCTTGAGCAGTTCAATAAAGTTATGTGGTAAAATTTTAGTCGAAAGTCCTACCGCAATTCCCTCTGCTCCCTGAGCCAATAGCAAGGGGAATTTTACAGGAAGATGTACCGGTTCTTTTTTTCGCCCGTCATAGGAAAGTTGCCAAGTGGTCACTTTAGGACTAAAAACTACCTCCATGGCAAACTTAGACAATCGAGCTTCGATGTATCGGGAAGCTGCCGCACGGTCGCCCGTAAGTATATTCCCCCAGTTCCCCTGCATATCGATCAGGAGGTCTTTTTGCCCCAGTTGCACCATGGCATCTGCAATACTGGCATCTCCATGGGGATGATACTGCATGGTATGCCCAACGATATTGGCTACCTTATTGTAGCGGCCATCGTCTAGGTCTTTCATCGAATGTAGAATCCGTCTTTGTACGGGTTTAAAACCATCGAAGATAGCCGGAACAGCGCGTTCCAAAATCACATAGGAGGCATAGTCCAAAAACCAGCCTTCGTACATGCCCGAAACTTTTATCAAACTCTCACTGGACTGAGAGTTGTCCAAAACATCTTCCTCCATTTAGTTTGCCTTTTCTTCGATTAAATCCAATTCTACTTTCAGGTTGTCTATGATAAAATTTTGACGGTCTTGGGTGTTTTTACCCATATAAAAAGCCAATAATTCTTCTACTGTGGTGTTTTTATCCATCAATACGGGGTCTATCCGCATGTCCTCCCCTATAAAATGCTTAAACTCGTCTGGAGATATTTCTCCCAATCCTTTGAATCGTGTGATTTCGGACTGATTTCCAAGCTCTTGCAATGCCGATCTCCTTTCTTCTTCCGAGTAACAATAGATCGTTTTTTTACGATTTCTGACCCGAAAAAGTGGTGTCTGTAAAATATATATGTGTCCCTCCTTGATTAATTCGGGGAAAAACTGCAAAAAGAAGGTGATTAGTAACAAACGAATGTGCATCCCATCCACATCGGCATCTGTGGCGATGATAATGTTGTTGTACCGAAGATTTTCTAAGCTTTCTTCGATATTGAGGGCGGCTTGTAAAAGGTTAAACTCTTCGTTTTCGTACACCACCTTTTTGTGCATGCCATAACTGTTGAGGGGCTTCCCTCGCAAACTGAAAACAGCTTGTGTATTCACATCCCTAGACTTGGTAATGGAACCACTGGCAGAATCTCCCTCCGTTATAAAAAGGGTGGTCTCTAAGCGACGGTCTTTCTTTAGGTCGTTTAGATGGACCCGGCAATCCCGGAGTTTTTTATTGTGTAAGCTGGCTTTTTTAGCGCGTTCGCGGGCCAATTTTCGGATTCCCGAAAGCTCTTTACGTTCCTTTTCTGCTTGAATAATCTTACGTTGGAGCGCTTCGGCTACCTCAGTGTTCTTGTGGAGGTAGTTGTCTAGCTGTGTACTGACATAGTCATTGATATAGGTCCGAACCGTTGGCAAATCGCCCCCCATATCTGTAGACCCCAGTTTGGTTTTGGTTTGGGATTCAAAAACAGGTTCCATCACTTTGATGCTGATGGCTGCAATCACCGATTTTCGGATATCCGAAGCATCGTAGTTTTTTCCAAAATGTTCCCGAACAGTTTTTACCAAAGCTTCCCGAAAGGCCGCCTGGTGCGTTCCCCCCTGAGTGGTGTGCTGCCCGTTAACAAAAGAATGATACTCCTCGCTGTATTGGGTGCGGCTGTGGGTTAAGGCAATTTCGATGTCCTCCCCTCTCAGATGAATAATCGGGTATAAAAGGTCGGAGACATTGGTTTGGTCTTCCAGTAAATCTTTGAGTCCGTTTTCCGAAAAAAACTTTTCACCATTAAAAACAATGGTTAAGCCTGGATTGAGATAAACATAATTCCGAAGCATTTTTTCGATATACTCGAAGCGATACTTGTAATTTTTAAAGATCTGGGAATCGGGCGTAAACTGTACTAGGGTTCCTCTACGTGCTTTGGATTCTTCTTGAGGGATTTCCTCTATTAGATTTCCGAACGAAAAGACTGCGCTTTTGGTCTGATTGTCCCGAAAAGAGGCGACTCTAAATTCGGACGACAAGGCGTTTACTGCTTTGGTTCCTACACCGTTGAGCCCCACGGACTTTTTAAAAGCTCGGGTATCGTATTTTCCTCCGGTATTCATTTTGGAGACCACGTCGACCACCTTCCCTAAGGGAATTCCACGGCCGTAGTCCCGAACACTTATCTGACCTTCGTCTAGTTTGATGTCAATGGTTTTCCCGGCACCCATCACAAATTCGTCTATACAGTTGTCCAAAACTTCTTTGAGCAAAATATAGATCCCATCATCGGAAGAAGAGCCATCGCCTAACTTCCCGATATACATCCCCGGACGCATCCGGATATGCTCTTTCCAGTCCAGCGAGCGTATATTGTCTTCTGTGTATTGGGTATTTTGTGCCATTGGGCTAAAATTAAGCCTTGCCTTTCGAATTGAAAATCCTTCTTCCCTAAAGAAATTAACAATCTCTGCCCCTGATTTGTTGAGAAATCAATCATTTTAAGGTAAAAAGAGGCTTTTTGGGGGCCAAAGATCCTTTTATTCACAAAATAAGTCCACTGCTTAGGTTCCCTTTTATCAGAATTTTCACAGCTCTCTAAGATGTTCTACCCCCGAAAAGTCCTAACTTTAAGGTACCCAAAATAAAACCATGAAACATACAACCATTATCGAACCTTTTCGGATCAAAACCGTTGAACCCATTCACTTCAACACCCGAGAAGAACGAAATCAACTCCTTAAAGAGGTTCATTACAACCTATTCGGACTAGAAGCCCAGCAAGTCATCATCGATCTTTTGACCGATAGCGGAACTTCGGCCATGAGTTCCAAGCAATGGGCTTCTCTGATGCAAGCCGATGAATCCTATGCAGGCTCTCAAAGTTGGACCCGGCTCCAAGAAGTAATTCAGAAAATGACGGGCTTTCCCCATGTGTTCCCTACCCATCAGGGGCGGGCTGCCGAGCATATTTTATTCGGCTTAATCGGGGGTTCCGGAAAACCCTTTATTAGCAATACCTTTTTTGATACCACCCGAGCCAATGTAGAGGCTTCGGGTGCCACAGCTATGGATTGCCCGGTGGACCCCTCAACGCTGAACAAAGATGAAAAGCGTTTTCAGGGCAATATGAATCTGATCGCCTTGGAAGAAAAGTTACGGACCAGTAAAACCCCTATCGCAGGAGTTGTCTTGACCGTAACCAACAACAGTGTTGGCGGACAACCCGTGAGTATGAGCAATGCCGTACAAGTCAAACAATTGTGTCGTGTGTTTAATATTCCCATGTATTTAGATGCCTGCCGAATTGCCGAAAACGCCTATTTCGTAAAACATCACGAACCCAATTTTATCAACTATAGCGCAAGAGAAATAGCCTTGCAGTTTTGCCGTCTCTCGGACGGTGTATTGATGAGCGCCAAAAAAGATGGTTTGGTGAATATGGGAGGCTTTTTTGCCACCCGAAACGCCCAATTACAAAAGCAATTTCAAAATGCACTGATCCTTTAAGAGGGCTATGTTACCTATGGCGGCATGAGCGGCCGCGATCTGGAAGCCATGGCAACTGGACTGGAAGAAGTTTTTGACGAAGACTATTTGCGCTATCGGATGGCTTCTACCGATTATTTGGGCTTGGGACTTAAAAAAATTGGAATTCCAGTCCTGTATCCCACCGGTGGACATGCGGTTTATATAGATGCTCAAACGTTTTATCCCCACCTAAAACCCGAGGATTTCCCTGGACAAGTGATGGCCTGTGAGTTGTATCGCAACGGAGGGATCCGCAGCTGTGAGGTAGGATCGGTGATGTTTGGTCGTTACAATACCAAAAAACAATTCATCCCTGCCCAAAGAGAACTGCTTCGGCTGGCCCTGCCCAGACGGGTATATACCATGAGTCATTTAGACTATATCATTGAAACTTTTGAGTTTTTAAAACTCAATGCACTGCAAGTACGCGGACTTCAAATGACCTATAGACCCAAACAAATGCCTCATTTTACCGCAAAATTTGAAGAGAAAGAATAGAATATATGCTAGCTTGTGCGAGGGTCCTCCCTCGCACAAAAGTGCCTTGTGCTAGCATCAGTCAGCGGACATAAAGATCATATATATCCATAAAAAAATACCCATGAAAAAAATACTACTTTCTCTAATCTTTTGCTATTGTGCTCCTGCTATGGCGCAAGAAATAAGGGTTTTAGACCTATCAGATCGTACGGAAATGAACTATTATTTTGCGAGAGTATTAGACAGCACCTTTAACTCTAAATGGATATACAACTATGCGTTAGAGGTTAAAATATTTGAGATTTCCGATTCAAAAGCTACTCCTGAAAATTTATTTGAGGGATATGACGGCCTATTAGCCAGTTATCTGGTTTCCGTTTATCCTGATGATAATTATTATAACTGGAGTAAGTTGTATAAGATTGAGGGATGCATGAACTCAAAAATTCTCGAAATTAAAGAGACGGAATACCCCTATTTTACCATAACAATTGAATATGGAGTAAATGGCCAAAGAGAAGAAAAGGTATTTACTCTAAAAGGAGAGGATTAATGCCTCGCTTGCACGAGGGGTTAAAATATCGTGCAAGACAGAGCCTTGCAGCTAGCATCTTAGTTAAAATGTCGTGCAAGACGGAGCCTTGCACTAGCATCAGGCAGTTAACAGCTTGGTAAAACCTAGCTTGTGCGAGGGTCCTCTCTCGCACAAAAGTGCCTTGTGCTAGCATCAGAGCCTGCCTAGCGCTAGCATCAGGTTTTAGACATTAAAACGGAAATGCATCACATCTCCATCCTGAACGATGTATTCTTTGCCTTCGATGCGCATTTTCCCGGCTTCTTTGACTTTGGCTTCACTCTCCAAAGCAGAATAGTCCT
>WTJH01000102.1:9876-15882 GCA_011524915.1 Flavobacteriales bacterium
CGCATTTTCCCGGCTTCTTTGACTTTGGCTTCACTCTCCAAAGCAGAATAGTCCTCAAAAGGGATGACTTCGGCACGGATAAAGCCTTTTTCGAAGTCGGTATGGATAACTCCAGCGGCTTGAGGAGCTGTTGCTCCAATGGGAATGGTCCAAGCGCGGACTTCCTTCTCACCTGCCGTAAAATAGGTCTGACGGCTCAACAGTTGATAGGCCGACCGAATCAGCTTAGCAGCACCGGGTTCTTCTAAACCAAGATCCTCCAAAAACAGTTGGCGCTCTTCATAAGACTCCAACTCATTGATATCGGCTTCTATACTCACGGCTAAAATCAGCAACTCTGCGGCTTCGTCCGCCACAGCTTCGCGAACCGTATCGACATAGGCGTTTCCGTCTTTGGCGGCACTTTCGTCTACATTGCATACATACATCACCGGCTTATCGGTCAGCAGTTGCATGGGTTTGATATAGGTTTCCCGGTCGTCCTCAGAAAGCTCAATGGCACGGACATTGGTAGCTGCTTCTAAAGCAGTCTTGACCTGGTCGAGCACATCCAGTTCTTTTTGAGCTTCTTTATTTCCCGTTCGGGCAGCTCGAAATACTTTTTCGCGCTTTTTATCGAGGGTTTCTAAGTCTTTAAGTTGCAGTTCGAAATCGATGATCTCTTTGTCGCGAATCGGGTCTACAGAACCTTCGACATGGACAATATTCGGGTTTTCGAAACAACGCAATACGTGCAAAATGGCATCGGTTTCCCGAATATTGGCTAAGAATTGATTGCCAAGCCCCTCCCCTTTACTGGCTCCTTTAACCAAACCGGCAATATCGACAATCTCTACGGTTGCCGGAATCACTTGTTGGGGTTGTACCAGAGTCTCTAAGCGTTCCAGCCGATGGTCGGGAACGTTAACGACGCCTAAGTTGGGTTCTATGGTGCAAAAGGGAAAGTTTGCACTCTGCGCTTTGGCATTGGACAAACAATTAAAAAGGGTGGATTTGCCCACATTGGGTAATCCTACGATTCCTGCTTTCATAAATGCAATTATTCTTGGTGGAGAAAACGTTGTTTAGCCAACAATTCTTCTTCCGTTTCTACACGATCTTCGTCGGGTACACAACAGTCTACCGGACAAACCGCCGCACATTGGGGTTCTTCGTGAAAACCTTTACACTCGGTACACTTATCGGGGGCTATATAGTAAAACTCGTCCGAAATAGGCTCCTGGAAGGTTTCTGCATTTACGGCAGTTCCGCTAGGCAATACGACATCTCCATTCAATGAAGTTCCATCTTGATAGCGCCAATCCTCCGCTCCTTCATATATCGCCGTATTGGGACATTCAGGTTCGCAAGCTCCGCAATTAATACATGCATCTGTTATGATGATAGCCATAGGGAAGTTTTTAAATTTGCACAAAGGTAATATCAAGCCTCTAGCTATACAACTTATGAGTGACTCAAAAACACAAAAAGAATTGTTGAAACACTGTTCTCAAATTTTAGAACGTCTGGGCCACCACCCCAATACCCAAGATTTGGAAGTGCAAGAAAAAGCTCGAGCCTACAATTCATGGTTTACCCTACCCAATATTCAGCAAGCCAGCCAGCAATGGGCAGCAGCTTTGCAGCCCGAAGCTATCGACCAATGGCTTCAGGAGCAGCCGCTTGCTTCAGCACCCAAAACTGTAGCCCTAGTTTTGGCGGGAAATATCCCATGGGTGGGACTTCACGATTTGTTAGCCGTTCTTGTGAGTGGACATAAGGCTCTGGTCAAATGCTCTTCGGACGATCCCGTACTGCTCCCCTATTTGGTGGAACAACTCCCTAAAGAATTTAGCAATCGTGTGCAATTTACCCAAGAACGCATCCAGAATTTTGATGCCGTAATTGCTACTGGAAGCGACAATGCTGCCCGATATTTTGAAGCCTATTTCCAAAAATATCCCCATATCATCCGGAAAAACAGAAATGCTGTAGCCATCCTTAGCGGAAAGGAATCTGCTGCCGAAATGGAAGCATTGGGAAGAGATATACTCACCTACTTTGGGAAAGGGTGTAGAAATGTAACCCATCTATATTTGCCCGAAGGCTTTGACTTGAATCGAGTTTTTGGCGGAATTTATCCATTGGCCGATATTATTCAGCATCATTCCTATGCCAACAACTATGACTATTATAAGGCCCTTTATTTGATGAACGACATTTCCTTTTTGGAAAATGGCTTTTTCCTATTAAAAGAAGATTCGGCGATTAATAGTCCTTTGGCAACAGCACATTATACCTATTATACTTCTTTGGAATCTCTTCAAAAAGAATTGATTGAACAAAAAGACGCCATTCAATGTGTGGTAGGACAAGCGGTAGCGGGTATTCCATCCTTTGCTTTGGGCGAAGCTCAAGCACCCGCTTTATGGGACTATGCCGACGGTGTAAATACCCTTGAATTTTTAAAAGATTTATAAAATTTGAATTCCCTGAGCTTCTGTACAACAGATTGTTAAAAATTGAGGTGTATTTTTTATAAAATCCAACCCGGTGTTCGAAGCATTATATTGATATTTGCAGAAATTTTTGATTATGAAAAAACACAACTTTAGCGCGGGTCCTTCTATACTACCTCAAGAGGTCATGTTACAAGCCTCCCAGGCGGTTCAGGAATTGGATGGCATCGGATTGTCATTAATCGAGATTTCTCACCGCTCTAAGGAGTTTATCGCCATTATGGACGAAGCTCAAGCCTTAGCACTAGAGTTAACCGGACTGGAAGGAAAAGGCTATAAAGCACTCTTTCTCCAAGGCGGTGCCAGCTTGCAATTTTTGATGGTAGCGGCAAACTTACTGAAGACCAAAGCCGGATATATCAATACCGGAGCATGGTCTTCTAAAGCCATCAAAGAGGCTAAATTGTATGGAGAAGCCCTAGAAATTGCTTCTTCTAAAGATCAAAACTTTAATTATATCCCCAAAGGTTACGATCTTCCAAGTGGATTGGATTATTTACATATCACCACCAACAATACGATTTTCGGAACCCAGTTTCACGAACTTCCTCAAACGGATGCTCCCTTGGTTGCCGATATGAGTTCGGATATTTTCTCTCGTAGCTTTGATTATAGCGCCTTTGATTTGTTCTATGCTGGAGCTCAAAAAAATATGGGACCTGCAGGAACAACTCTAGTGGTCATTAAGGAAGATTTATTACAAGAATTGGATCGTCAGATCCCTTCCATGCTCTCTTATGCGATCCATATGGACAAAGACAGTATGTTTAATACGCCTCCCGTATTTCCGGTATATACCTCTATGCTAAATCTGCGTTGGGTAAAAGCTCAAGGAGGCTTAGCAGCTTTGGAAGCAAAAAACCGAGCCAAAGCCGAACTCATTTATAACGAAATTGACCGAAACAGTTGTTTCGAAGGCTTTGCCGCCAAAGAAGACCGAAGCATCATGAATGCTACCTTTAACCTAGCAGAAGGTGTGGATGGCGAACGTTTCGATGCCCTATGGAATGCCGAAAATATCAGTGGGCTTAAAGGACACCGTTCTGTCGGTGGTTATCGAGCTTCCATCTACAATGCACTTCCCCTAAGCAGCGTAGAAACCTTGGTAGCATGCATGCAAAATTTTGAAAAAAACAGCTAAAATATAACGATGAAAATACTCGCAAACGACGGGATCTCCCCCAGTGGTGTGGAAGCACTACAAAACTTTGGTTTCGAAATTGAAACCACCAATGTAGCACAAGAACAATTGATCGATTATATCAATGCAAACGACGTAGTCGGATTATTGGTCCGATCGGCTACTACCGTTCGCAAGGATCTAATTGATGCCTGCCCAAACCTTAAACTTATTGGTCGTGGCGGGGTTGGAATGGATAATATAGACGTTGATTATGCCAAGTCCAAAGGGCTTCATGTAATCAATACTCCAGCGGCTTCTTCTGCTTCTGTAGCGGAATTGGTTTTTGCTCACCTCTATGGAGGCGTTCGTTTTTTATACGATGCCAACCGCAATATGCCACTCGAAGGGGAAACCAACTTTAAAGGCCTTAAAAAGAGTTATGCCAAAGGAGTTGAACTTCGAGGAAAAACACTCGGAATCATCGGTTTTGGTCGTATCGGACAAGAAGTAGCAAAAATTGGTTTAGGTGTAGGGATGCGTGTGGTAGCCTTTGATCCGTTCCAAGACAAAGTTGAAATCCCTTTAGAGTTTTTCGACGGACAAACGGTTTCCATCGATATTCCGATGCTTTCTAAAGAAGAAGTATTGCAACAAGCCGATTTTGTTAGTCTTCACGTACCTGCACAAAAAGAATATGTAATTGATACGGCAGAATTTAATCTGATGAAAGATGGTTCAGCACTTATCAATGCTGCCCGTGGTGGAGTGATCAATGAAGTGGCTTTAGTCGATGCTTTAGAATCAGGAAAACTAGCTTTTGCAGGCTTGGATACTTTTGAAAATGAGCCCAAACCTGAGATTAAGCTATTGATGCATCCACAGATTTCTCTGACTCCTCATATTGGAGCTGCCACTGGAGAAGCCCAAGACCGTATTGGGACAGAATTGGCGCAACAAATTGCAAGTTTATTAAAATAGACGCTTGAAAAAATTGAAAGAAAAATGGGGGATCACATCCAATGTGCAGCTCGCCATTATTTTCATAGTCTTTGGAATTACAGGCTCCCTTAGCGTACGCTTAAGTGGGCCTGTTCTCAGTTTCCTATATATTTTACCCGAAACTTTTCCAGACCATTTTTTGGGTCAAATGCTGTATTGGGTGCTCAGAATAGCTATAGTATTCCCCATCTATCAGGTACTCCTGATAAGTGTGGGAACACTTTTTTTACAACATCGTTTTTTCTGGAATTTCGAAAAAAAGATGCTCCGGAAAATGGGTTTAGGATTTCTATTTCAATCGGAAGACTAAGCCAAATGGGCCGTAATCAGTTTTAAAAACTCGTTACGGGTCTCCGTTTCTTTAAAACTCCCTCGAAAACCTGATGTGGTGGTTGTAGAATTTTGTTTTTGCACACCGCGCATCATCATACACATATGTGAGGCTTCGATCACTACCGCTACCCCTTTAGGATTTAAGGTGTCGTTGATACAATCCAAGATTTGCTCCGTTAGTCGCTCTTGTACTTGAAGTCTTCTCGAAAAAACATCCACTACTCTAGGAAGCTTGCTTAAACCAACAATTTGTCCATCAGGGATATAGGCAATATGAGCTTTCCCAAAAAAGGGCAACATATGGTGCTCGCAAAGGGAATACAATTCGATATCTTTAACGATGACCATTTCGTTATAGTCTTCCTTAAACATGGCGCTTTGAAGGATTTGTTGGGGGTCTTTTTCATACCCTTCGGTTAAAAACTTCATGGCTTTTGCCGCTCGTTCGGGGGTTTTTACCAAGCCCTCACGGGAAGTATCTTCTCCCAATAAGTCAATGATGTGTGAAAAATTGGATCGAATTTCTTCCGTCAATGGAAGGTTCTGAATGTCGAAATTGTCGTTCATAGCTATTTTAAATAAGACTGATATGCCTTCCGAAACTTATCGAGTTTGGGAGCAATAACTGCCGCACAATACATCTGTTCGGGATGGCGATTAAAGTAATTTTTATGTTCTTCTTCTGCCGGATAGAAGGGCGTGACAGGAAGTATTTCGGTAACTATAGGCTGATCAAAAACAGCTTCTTCGGTAAGGATATTCAGATACTTTTCTGCACGCTCTTGTTGTGATGCATCCAAATAGTAGATCCCCGAACGATATTGAGTACCCACATCGTTCCCCTGACGGTTGAGCGTTGTAGGATCATGTGTTGCAAAAAATACTTGGACTAAAATATCATAAGAGATCTGTGTAGGGTCAAATATAACTTCTACCGCTTCGGCATGTCCGGTCCTACCTGTACACACTTCCCTGTAGGCAGGATTTTTGATATGCCCGCCGATATATCCCGGAGCTGCAGATACCACTCCAGTAAGTGAAGTGTAGACGGCT
>WTJH01000138.1 GCA_011524915.1 Flavobacteriales bacterium
TTTGCGGGTGCAAATATAGAACCCTTTTTATTCTGCACAAACCTTTTGTAGGCTTAATTTTTATTTTTTTTTCTGCCCCGTAGAAACCACAGGTTATTCACTAATTTATGAGACTAAATACCAATGCATTAAGCTTAAAAAAATATTTGAAAAAAAATATGGGTAAATAAGCACTGTTCTGCTTTGAGCTGCCATGCAGACACATTTGGTCTGGAGCCTAAGGAGCTAAAAAATCTATTGAGGTCTTTTATCCTTCCAGATGTCGTAGAGGTCATTTAGATCAAAACCAAGAGCTGTAGGTTGCTCTTCTAATCGTTCGGCAGCAAAAGCCCGCTGAAGAATATCCTCGATCAGATAGTCTTCGTATACTTCAATAGGGTTGTATTCGTCCTTTAAAGACAACTTAAATAAGGAAGCGGTGGTTTGATAGATAAAAGCCCGCCAACCGTTGCGTAATTCTTTGACTAAAGCATGAGTGGTATTCCCCGTTTGTCGGTGAACGAGTTTTATCAGGATCCGGCCCTGGGAGCGAGAGAGTTTTTTGAGTTCAGCTTCGAACTCTTCATAAATGAATTTTTCGAGTCTTTTAAGGTAGCGTTTCCGCATACTCTTTTTTTCAATTTGTTGGAGTCTGTTATTGAGCACCTCAAGTCTGTCTGCCGCCAATTTGGCATAAGGGTAGACTTTTAGGGTTCTATTTCTTAAGATGGCGTATTTCTTAAGAGACTCATAGTCTTTGAATCGAAGGGGTTTAAAAACTACGACTTCATCCAAAACTATTCCTCCTAAGGGGATAGAATCCTGTACCGATTCCACAACAGGCTCCTGCGCCGATACTAGGGCATGAAAACAAAAACACAGACCAAGCGTTTTCCACATAATACAAAAGTAGAAATTCTAAATCCCTTAGAATTGATTGAATATTGTTATTTTCGGATTCTAAATTTTTAAACCCATCAACCATGCAAATATTAGATCAGAATGCTATCGATTTTTTTGAACGTTACCTCAACAATCCCTCCCCTACTGGATATGAATGGAACGGTCAAAAGATCTGGATGGACTACCTTAAACCCTATGTAGATACTTTTATTACCGATGCCTATGGTACGGCAGTGGGTGTCATCAATCCGGACGCTCCCTATAAAGTGGTAATTGAAGGACATTCGGACGAAATTTCATGGTATGTCAACTATATTACCGATAATGGCCTGATCTATGTGATTCGGAATGGTGGAAGTGACCACCAGATCGCACCTTCCAAATGGGTAAACATACATACAGACAAAGGAATTGTCAAAGGTGTATTTGGGTGGCCAGCAATTCATACACGTAAATCCGGGAAAGAAGAAACTCCCAAACTAGACAATATCTTTATTGATATCGGTGCCAAAGACAAAAAAGAAGTTGAGGACTTAGGGGTGCATGTAGGATGTGTAATTACCTATCCGGATACTTTCCAAGTGCTGAACGAAAACAAATTTGTTTGTCGCGCTATTGATAATCGGGCCGGTGGATTTATGATTGCACAAGTGGCTCGACTCTTAAAAGAAAACAACATCCAACTCCCTTTTGGACTCTATGTTACCAATTCGGTCCAAGAAGAAGTAGGCCTTCACGGCGCAGAAATGATCACCCATACCATCCAGCCCGATGTGGCTATCGTCACCGATGTATGTCATGACACCACTACTCCGATGATCAACAAAAAAGAACAGGGGCATATCGAAATGGGAGGAGGTCCTGTTGTCTCCTACGCACCTGCGGTTCAAAACAAACTCCGTGAGCGTATTTTGGGAGCGGCCGAAAAAAATGACATCCCCTTTCAAAGATTAGCGTCTTCCAGATTTACGGGAACAGACACGGATGCTTTTGCTTATAGTAATGGCGGTGTTCCATCGGCATTGATTTCGCTTCCCTTACGCTATATGCATACCACCGTTGAAATGGTACATAAAGAAGATGTCGAAAATGTTATTCGATTGATGTACGAAACGCTACAAACAATTAAAAGCGGAGAGACATTTAGTTATTTTGACTAATCCCTAGCCCATCTCAAGGATTAACTTTTGAGCTCGACTGATCTGGAGGTCCATATTTTTGATTCGGTTCATTTGATGGATGATTCCTCTTTTTTTACCATCGGTTAAGGATTCAAATTTCCGTTTAAGCATGGTATCCTGCTCTAAAAGCACTTGAAGGACTTCAGGTATTTCGACTCCCAGCGGGTTGGGGTCTTCCACTAGGGAAAGTTCCACTAAACTTCCCAGGTCCTTATTTAATTGTTTTAGGTTGCTTTTGGATAAGATGATAAAATAGTCTCCATTTCCTAGATGATTCAATCCACAAGGGTATGTGAGGTGCTGGTCCAGGGTACAAATGAGTCTGGTCTTTCGTTGACGAGTTAAGGTCTCCACAAAAGCTGCGGGAATTTCAAAATAAAAATAGCCTCCTTTGCGGGCCTCCAATTGTTGAACGACTTGTTGGCGCGGATACAAACTATCTTTTAAAATACTTGTTGTCCAATAGGGCGGGGATTGTCTATATCCATAACATCATAAATCAACACCCCATTTGTGGTGACCACATAAGCGATATTCCCAATAAGAATAATATCACGTGCATCTATATTCCCGACAAAGCCAGCAACCGTTGGACGTGTTTTATCGGATACATCTATTATTTTTAAACCAGAAGAAGCATCACAAACCAGTACTCTATCTCCACGAACGGCAAGCCCATAGGGCGCATTCATATTGTAGACACTCAGTAGTGTTGGACTTCGTAAATCGGTTACATCGATGATTTGCAACTGATTGACATCTCCCGCACACCACTGGTTGGTATTCCGCAAAGTCACATAGGCAAAGTCACCTTCGGCAACAACTGGATCACAGGCTCTAAAGTGTTCGTATTCAGAAATAAATAAAGGATTCCCCGGATCTTCTAAATCATAGATATACATACCCGACATGGACCCTATAAACAAGAGGTCCTCTAATCTGTAGAGGGTTTCTATTCCCCAATCCACTTGGACGGTACTCCAGTTTTGGAGCGCTCCAGAATCATCGAAGCGAAAAATCTTAATGGCTTGATTGTTGAGGGTATATAAGTAGTCGTCAATTACTTTGAAACGAGCCAGAGAACCTCCGGTTCCTGTTTGGTTTCCAGCACCTCCAGCATCGGATGCAACCTCAGCATTGAGCATACCCCCATCTTCATACATAATCCAATAGTCGCATACACAACGAACTCCATTGTATCGAATCCCAGATATAAAAACCGTTTCGCCTAGGCCCTCAATCGCACTAATTTCTTCATACTCCAATTGTTTTGGGCGATCATTTCTAGGGTTGTGGTCTTCTAGATATTTCCAAGCCTCTTGGTAGGTGTCATATTCAAAAATTCCTGTATTGGTCCCTTCCACCTCGATGCTGTCGTTGGCCAGATTCGATATATCTATGGTAACCACAGCCGAAAATAGGTCGGCATACATTTTATCGTTTCGAATGGAAATTTCAATGTTTCCGGGCAGCCGAATAAACTTGATTTTTTGGATATTGGAGGGATCCGAAACGTCTAATACGTGAAGACCCTGTTGGGGTTCGTTCACAAATAATAAATCGTTGTAGAAATAAAACTTCCCTGTGGCTTCGTAGGGCTTAGGGGCTTCGACACGAATTTGATTTTTCAGCGCCTGTAAGCTAATGGTTTCAATGGAGTAAGAATTGTAATAATAGACCCCATATTCGCATTGTTCTTCACAATTGATACGATCATCGTCTAGATCATCGTAATAATTGATTTCGCATGCGGTGACCAAAGTCAAAAAGGCCAAGCAAAAATATCTCACGTATTTAGAAAGTGGCCACATAATTGGTTTTTGACAAAATTAACCAAAAATTATGCCATCCTCAACTGAAGGAGGGCTTAGTCATTTAATTTTCGGTTGAGTCGTTCCGGCAAGACCTTGTATCCCATATGATAGAGTGTAAACCCAAAAATATCGGCATACTG
>WTJH01000152.1 GCA_011524915.1 Flavobacteriales bacterium
TTTTCTGATCCATCCAAACCCAAAATATAAGCTGGGGTATCCATTTGAATATCCTGATGGGAGCCGTCGTCATAACTTAATATAAAGGCTTTATAGCGTCCTTCGGGATAGCTGAACCGGACAAATTCGGTTTGTTGTCCGCAAGAAAACAAAAGCAGACAACTGATTGCGATTAGTTTTTTCATTCCGCTAAGGCATTCCAAGCTTCCTTAGAAGCCATGGACCTTTGAAGTTCCATAAGGGCCAACCATTGTCCCTCTTTTTTGACCAACAGCATTTCAAAGTCGATATAGACATCGGCAACCACTGTTCCGTCCTTTTCTTGTGTATAATGAAATATTCCGATTTCGTAAGCGGTTTTTTCATCGCCTACCCGGCTGGAAAATCGAAAATCGACTTTACTTTTTGCTTTTCCGGCTTGTGTTTCCTGAAAGCCCGGCCGCCATCCCTCCATGGCTTGGGCGATTGACTTTGAATTTTGAGGATTTGCCACCAAGTTGACCACAGCCGCATTGGGATGATAGGCAGCTGCATAGGCCGTATCGTAACCCTTTTGGACTGTGCTAGAGAGGTTTTTCCAATAGCGGTTTAGTTCCTCAATTCTACTACTTTCTTGAGCAAATACTCCCGATAGGTTAATCAGCCAACACAGACAGAGATAGCAACCTAGCTGTTTAATTTTTCGCATTGTTCTTTAAGTTTTTCAAGGGCCAAGGGCCAAGTTTCGATTAGATAGGACTCTAGGTCCATGATAGCATCCGATTCAATTGCTAAGCGGGTCTGTTTTCCTTGGGGGATGATATGATAAATTTCCGATGCCCCTTTGAGTTGTTCGACCTCTGGACCCTGAAAAATTTCAACTCCCTTTTCCAAGACACCCATATGATCTAAATGAATTTTTCGATTGGGGATATTTTCCCGTACGTTACTGAGTAACCCACACAATTCACCTGCTGTATTAAAGGTAAGAAAACGAACTAAACTACCTTTTTCCCAACTCCCCTCCAGATGAGAATTGGGATCGAAAACGACCGACCACTGTGCAAATGCTTTTGGATCCGTCAATTGGTCATAGACAATTTCTGGAGAAGCATTTATAGTCACACTAAACTGAAGCCGTTTCATAGGTATAAGATACAAACCTAAACTGATTGCCCAAGGGGTTTTAGGAGCAGAAATAATGCTTCCTTTGGATCTATTCCAATGGGGAAAGGGGAATAGAGCAGACATTCTAAAGCTTTCGGGCAGGGTTAATACTTATTTTGAAATTTAGGTGCCCACACATCTATAATAAACCAAATAATCCCGATTAGGGCAGATATTCCCGTTAAAAAACTAAACATCCGGTGCTCTATATCGCCATCTGTTTCCAGTATAAAAGCAAATACGACAAACACCCCACTCATCAAAAAAAAGCTTTGAGTTAAATTTTGAAAAATAAGCCTGTTAAAAGGAGATCGACTGACCAGTATATTGACCAGTCCCACAAACAAAATATAGATATGATTGGCACGTAACATCATTCGGAATAAATCTTCGTTTTGGTCTGCCGGAATCGTAACTCCCCTCAAATACTGTCCAGTAATGGCAAATAGGACTAACAGCAACAAGCCTCCATACCAATTGATGTGTTTCATAGATTTAGGTCTTTCCCATAAGATATGAAATCTTTAGGAAAATCTAATCTTCGGCTTTTTTTCTTTTGGCACGCAGGCGTTGTTTTTCTTTAAAAAACTTTTTATCAGCGATATAGATGGTTTTTTCTACCTCACAAAACAGCTGAGTTCCCGCCTTATTTAGAAGCTGGGTGGTTTTGACAATTTCAATTTCACGTTCCTCGGCAACTCGGGATTTGATCGTTTCCAATTCTGCAATTGTATATTCAAAGGAAGCATATACATCTTCTTTAGCGGGTCGTTTAAAACGGATCTGTGCCGCCTTGTCCCATACCACATAATCTGGACCTATGATATTGATCAGTTGTACCATGGGAATGGGGTCAACCGCAGAAAACAAACTTCCCCCAAAAATGGAATTCACATAGTTTCTATTCTTGTAGCTTATAGGAAGTTTTACTTGGATATTTTTCAAATCGGGACTTACGTGGGTAATCCTTGCTGTACTTCTTTTATACATGGGGGAAAAATTAAATCCATATTTAAACAGCGTATGTTCAGGAATAAACTTTTTTCCGAAAGTAGCTAGGGATTGATAGAACGACATAGGAATAAAACGTAAATATAATATTCCTCATCCGAAATCTTATTGATACAGGTCTAATCCTCAAAAACAACTTCTTTTTCCGAAATGGCAATCACCCCAAAATTTCCAAGAACCATCTGTTCGGATTGATTGTTGTATATATTTCCTTCGAGTTGAACAGGAGGTTCTCTAAAGAGAAGACCCGGATCTCCAGACTCATCATCAAAACCTTCATTCAATTCCCGTTGCCGATTGTAACGTAAATAAAACTCATACACTTCCGGATCCAGATGATTTAGACTTGTTTGTACCCGATTTCCTGGACTATTGAAGACCTCTAAATAAGCTTCAGTATTTCCGTCAAAAAGCACATCTGTTGCAGCTTGAAATTCATCTCCTACTTCTTCGTTACCCTGAAAAAAGTGAAAGGATGCTACATATTGATTCGCTTCGTTTTTGGGATCTGCAAAAGTCATACGGGTCCCCCCATTTTTTCGTTCGACCGTCTTAATAGCGATTGGGGCTACCATCTGAATCCGGCTCGAACGAAATACTCCTGGAGTCCCCGGAATTTCAACTTCGATCCAATACCAATGACCGATTTGTGCAGGGATATCTGAAGCACTTTCGTACCCCTCTTCAGCAGAGATAAAAGTAAATGCATCACTAACCAAGGTTTCTGAAGTGTCAGATCCATCATCAGGACTACTATACAGGCGAATACTTGCGTTAGTAACTTCTCTAGGGTTATAGGTTTGAGTGTTAGAGGTGTGAAAAATATTAAGATTCATTCTGGAAGGAGGGTAATAGACATTCCCAAAAATGACCAAATTAGTTTGGTCTACGACGATATTGGGCACTTGATTTACACAAGAATAAAAAGTACATAAAACGAATAGATATAGGGGTAAAATTGGAGACTTCATACTTAAAATTTAAAGTTGTAATTGATAAAGGGAATCTGAGCAGCTATAGCTGAAAATTCATAGCTTCGGAGCTCATCTCCAAAAAAATTGGAAAATCTCGAAAAGACATTTTTGGCTCCATAGGCATTGTAAATCCCAAAGACCCAAGAACCTTTCCATTTCCGATCAGATTTTTGGTCAGGGGTATAAGTAAAGGACAGATCCAACCGATGTAAATCGGGAAGACGATAAGAGTTTCGTTCGGCATAAGATAAATACCATTCGTCTTGAATTTTAAATTGTCCAATAGCTGGAGTGGTGGGCCGTCCCGATTGATAGGTGAAAAACAGTCCGGCTTTCCATTTGGCATTTAAGTTTCTACACAAGTTAAAATTGAATGCATGGGGGCGATCAAAATTGGAAGGAAAAGTATTTCCGTCGCGTACTTGTTCCCGAGGGAACTTTCCGGTTGTTTTTCGTGTAGATCGGGAAAAAGTATAATTGACTTCTCCAGTCCAGATACCTTTAGTCTTTTGGAGTGTTCCTTCAAAACCATAGGCCTCTCCTGTTGCAGGAAGTAATTGAGTTTCTATTTGGTCATTTAAAAACAGATCTGCTCCGTTTTTATATTCCACCATATTATCAAAGGTTTTGTAAAAGACCTCTGCGGTAGCTTGCCATTGGCGATCCTCGGTTTTGTATGCATAGCCCAAAGACCATTGATATACATCCAATGGTTTGATGTGTTCTCCAGAAGGGGGGATAAACTCTTGGGTGTAGAGTGTGGTTAGCGCTTTTTCGTAGTCAATAATTTTCGGGGGTTCATTTTCTGTACAAG
>WTJH01000141.1:0-1246 GCA_011524915.1 Flavobacteriales bacterium
AAACGCTGACACTAGCGGGTCAAGTCCTTACGATCTCCTCGGGTAATAGTGTCACTTTAGCCAATACCAATACGGATACTCAGACCCTGGCTGATGTAACATTACAGGGCACACAAACCACGGATGTGATCCAAGTAGCCGGTTTAGAAGATACTTCATTAGGCACAACAAATGAAATATTAGTCGTTGGGGGTGGAGATCGAATAATTTCGACAGATGTTCTTACAATAGATGATGTAAACAAAAGAATTGGAGTGGGTACTACATCACCTACAAGAGCATTGCATATGTCCTCTGATACACCATTCTATTCCTCAATCCTAGTCGATCAGTTCGATACTAGCAGAGATGGTCCAGATATATTATTGCGAAAAGCAAGAGGCACCGAATCTTCTCCTACAGCTAATGTTACAGACGATCAGCTAGGAAAGATTTATTTTTACACACACGATGGTTCAGGATTTGATATTTCATCTGCGATCATGGGAACCTCAGTTGTTAATTCAAGTAATTATGGTTCAAAACTCGATTTTTTTACAACTGCTTCCGGAAATGTAAATGTCCAAACAGACACGCCTCGACTATCTATAAAAGCCGATGGGAATGCTGTATTTTCAGGGGTTGTGTCCTCTACAGGAATATCTACTTCTGGAGTTGTGTCATCTTCTGGGATGGTAGATGCTTCGTTGGGAAATACGAATGAAATCATCTATGTAGGTCTAAATAAAAGACTAAGTTCCTCTTCTTCTTTAACCTTGGATCCAACGAATGGAGATATTGTTATCACCGGAACATTATCGGCAACGAATATTGATGTGACTGGTACGATTACAACTTCTGCTGACCTAAACGTCAAAGGAGATTCGAGATTCGAGGGCGATATTACCACTACAGATGCAGATTTAACTTTTGAAGACACCAATGGGGTGTACCCAACCAGTGGGAAAGGTTTCTTTTGGAGACTCAATAATGATATCGCTAAAATCTATGCGGTACAGCCCGGATCAGACAAAATTGATTTCTATTTTAACCTAGCCGATAATACCAACAATCTCGATGATCGGTATATCTTTTGGCATAGACATTATGGTTCAGACTTAAATGACGACCGATTTCCATTGGTAATGAATAGTGACTACTTTTATGTTTTTGCAGACCCCAGTTCAACAGAAGCCATCCCAGACCTTTCGGACAGGGCCATGCGGGTCAGTCGGTGGGGAGATGTGGAAATTAAAGACGATTTAAC
>WTJH01000141.1:1346-3925 GCA_011524915.1 Flavobacteriales bacterium
CTAAAATCGGATATTACGGTTTCCCCTTATGGCTTAGACGAAGTAATGCTTCTTTCTCCAAAAAAATATCTGAAGTTTAAATCTCCACAAAAAGAGAATCTGATTCATAAGGAAATTGGTTTTATCGCTCAAGAGGTCAAAAAGATAATTCCTGATCTAGTAAAAGAGTCTTCCGATGAAACTAAATTGCTCAGCTTAAACTACAACGCCTTTATTCCTGTTTTAACACAAGCCATTCAGGAACAGCAAGCTCAAATCGATGCACTCAAGTCTATTATTAAAAAACAACAAGAAAAAATTGATCAGCTTCAAAAACTTAAGCGCTTAGAGGAACGAATAGAGGCCTTGGAGTCTCTAGTCCAAGCAACAATCAAATAGTCTTTACTATGTCTTTTATATTCGGGGGTTAAAAGCAAATCATTCAGTTTTTTCACTCGATTGTTCATTCACTATATTTATAGTTGTTTCATCTGAGTTTGAATTGCTGTTGAAACGGATCAATAATCCAATTTCATGGGCATTCATTTGAAGATTGGACAGTTGATGTTTGAAGAATGTATCATAAGAATAGGCAATTTCTAGCTCCTCCGAAATCCGAATCTTAGTCCTAAAGGACATCGTTCTTCCAGAACGAATACCCCATCCCAATTTAAATTGCTTTTGATAAGCTGCCCAAAATATACCTTCCCAAACTGTTGGCATTCCGGCGGTAGTCCGATAATAGACTTGAGGAGAAAACTGAAGATTGGTATTTATCATATAGCTAGAGCCTAATCCCATATATAGATGAACTCTATTTCGGGCTTGTAATTCAATATCATCACTTCTTCTACTATTGAACAAACGGGGCATCCCTGCAGAAAACCAAAATTGATTTTTTTGGTACAGTAGGCCTACTCCAAAGTTTGGAGACAATCGACTCAGATTTTGTTTGGTGGGATCTATTTGTACGGAATGGCTAATTAGTTCGGAGGTATCCACGTGAAATGAATTCATTCCTGCCTTGATTCCTAAGAACAGTTGCGCTTCATTCGCTAAATGAACTTTATATGAAAAATCAGCGGTAACCCACGTTTGTTTCTCTACAAAAATGATGTCCGATAAGACCGATATACCTAAGCCTACATTTTTTTTCAATGCAGTAGAATAGGTCATCGCAGTCGTCTTAGGATTTTGGGGAGTCGTTCTCCATTGATTTCTAGAAACTAATGAGAATAACTGTTGAGCTTCACTCCCAGCATATGCAGGATTTACAAAACGCATTTGATATTCCGACAAGGAGAAATAGGCTTCTTGTTGGGCCATACCCCAAAATGAAAACAATAATAAAATGAATTGCAGTTTTTTCATTTGTTCTATCGCGTTAAATAAATCCATCCTTTATGATCTATAGATCCGTCAGAGTCAAAGTCTATCAGGCAGTAATAAGCTCCCTCTGGAAGTTCTTTACCCTTGTAAGTTCCATTCCAATCGTTTCTGTAATATTTTTGATGGAATACGAGTTGTCCAGACCTTCCATAGATCCATACCTCATTTTGAGAATATCGTTCCAAAACAGGATCCGCCCAGGTATCATTTATTCCATCTCCGTTTGGAGATAAAAAGTTTGAAATTTCAAAGTTTAAAGAGTCGAAATTGTTAGGTCTGTCAGCACTTGAATTGGGATCAAACCCGGCATTTAATTCATCTATATTCGTAAATCCATCGCCGTCAGAATCGTTATAAGGATTACAATTCTCAAAATCTTCTTCATCGTTAACTCCATCGTTATCACAATCCAATAGGAAAGATTCATAAGCATCAATAATTTGATCACCGTCTAAATCATCATCTGCAGGAGAATTGTTTCCATTGCGATCCTCCAGAATGGTATCGAGGCCGTCTCCATCGTCGTTTATGTCGAGGTGATTCGGAATTCCATCCCCATCTATGTCTAATAAGAAAGATTCCACTTCATTTGAATCTGTTTGTATTTCAAATCGAGTAGGAAGATTGTCATTGTCATCATCTGTATCCAAGTGATCCATAATCCCATCATTATCCGAATCTTTAGGGGTTTGTGAATTGTCTAATTCGAATCGTGTAGGAAGTCCGTCGTTGTCATCATCAGCATCTAAATAGTCGGGAATACCATCTCTATCGCTATCCAGAGCATCCATTGGATTTCCGTCAAAATTAGGATCCGAAAACTCTTCAATAGTCAGTATACCATCTCCATCATCATCTCTATCAAGATAATTAGGAGTCCCGTCTCCATCCGTATCTATGGCATCGTCAGGATTAAAGTCACCATTTGGATCGGGTTGTTCAAACTCACTAAATAGACCATCATTTTCGTCGTCCGGATCCAAATAATTTGGGATTTCATCCGCATCAATATCATTTGTGTAAATCCATTGTTTGCTGGCACCTGTGGTTTCATAAAAACTATAAATATGGTCTCCGTCATCGTCAGGATCTATGGGGTTAATAAGACCATCTGCATCCGTATCCGATGTAATTAAACGCGGATCTACAAAGCCCATAGGAACTTTTTGAGTGTTTAAGGAAATGATATCATCTTGACCAGAAGTAACGCT
>WTJH01000137.1 GCA_011524915.1 Flavobacteriales bacterium
TTCCGATGGGAGTCTAACATCGGTGGGGTGTGGAATGCTATACCGTCCTCAAATGCTGTTTCAATTACTGTTACTGGCGTTACGACAACTACATCTTATAGAAGAGTCTTTATTTCTGAACATAACGGTACCAGTTGTGAAGAGATTTCCAACGTCGTGACTGTTACTGTTTATGATGAACCTTCGATAGATTCATTTTCGATCACTTCTGGGTTTGCTAATACAATTTGTCCAGATGATGCTGTAACCTTTGAGGTTACGGCTTCCAATGTTCAGTCGCCTACCTATACTCTTTATGTTGTTGGAAATCCAACTCCAATCGCAGGACCTACTTCAGGTACAACGACTATTACTTTTGCGGCAGTAACCTCTACGCTTTATACGGATAATGCTCAAATTCGAGTTGTAATTGCAAATGCAGGAGGGGGGGCTTGTGAAGATGATTCAACTCTTACCATTCGTGTAAACGAATTTACAGGAAGCAATACTATTGCGGGGGATCAAGATCTCTGTAATGGTGCTGCTATCACTACAATTACGGATAGTGCATCACCCACAGCTACAGGTGCTTTGACATTCTATTGGCAATCGCGGACCTCAGGTACCACAACATGGACCAATTTATTTGGTCAAACAGCGATAAATTTCACTCCAACCAGTGTCACTACCAATACCGAATACCGAAGGGTGGCCGTTTCAACCATCAATACGGTAGATTGTGAGACCTATTCGAACATAGTTGAAAAACGTCCTGTTACTCTTACTCCATCCTTGACACTTTTAGATAGTGATGGAAATCCGTTGAATAATAATGTGTCCTGTCCGTTAGCTCCCGGCGACACCATTACTTTAGATGCTTCGGGCTCTGTGGGTGCAAGTGCCTATCAGTTCTTTACATCGAATAACCTCGCGATCACGGGAATCATCACTACTTCTTCAACTGAGACTATTAATGCCCTGACGGGTGTAAATCCTCTTAAAGTAACAGTTTATGAAAATGCGGATGGTTCTGGATGTTCTGCTTCGGTGACTGTTACTGTACAAGTTAATACTATTTCAGGCACCAATCAGATTGGAAATGTTTCTCAAACCATTTGTGATGGAGGAACAGCAACACGAATTACGGCTGCTTCTACTCCGACTGCAGCCCTAAGTGGAGGTTCGGTATCTTACCGCTGGCAAAGACGTCCTTCAGGAACAATCACATGGACGACCATTGGTGGATATGGATTGGCGTACTATGACCCTGGAACAGTTACTCAAACAACCGACTATCGTCGTTTAGTTCGAGTTACATATAACAGTCAGTTGTGTAGCACTACACTTTCGGATTATGAATCCAATGTGGCCCGTGTGACGGTATCCCCAGCTCCTACAGGAACTTTAACTTCTACCTTTTCAAGTTTATGTAGTGGAGATTCTGTAACCTTTACGGCGAATGGCCCACTTGGAGCTACCTATGAGTTTTTAATTAATAATGTTAGTGCTCAGGCGGCAAGCGTTTCATCTACATTCGTCACAGACACTTTAAATAATGGAGATGCGGTATCTGTTGTTATTCGTTTAGGGAGCTGTTCATCTACTGTAGGCCCTATTAATATGACCGTATTTAACACTCCTTCAGCTAGTCTTTCTGGTGATGGGGTCACGGCCGATACCATTTGTGCTGGAGAACTTCCTTCCTTTACAGCTTTTCCTTCCGGACTGTCCTATACTTTTTATATTAATAACATACAGGTAGTTACCCCAGCTGCCTTAAATGGTAATCAGTTAATCACAGCGAATACCTCGTTTACTTTAGCACACGGAACTACCGTTGCTGTTGTCGTTTCAAATGGTTCTTGTTCGGATACAGTTACACGGACCATTAGCGTTATTGATGTTAGTGGAACAGATACAATTACCACAGCGACAACTGATTATTGTGCTGGAGCCGATCCATTGATCATTACTTCTACCGGTACTACGACACCCGTAAATGGAGGAGTTCTCAGCTATCAGTGGCAGAATCGTTTGTCTGGTTCAGTAACGTGGACCAATATTTTAAATGCTAACGCTGCTAATTATGATCCGCCAAGTTCTCTAGGTAGCGGGACTCATTTGTTTAGACGTGTAACAACTATAGAGCTTAACGGTGTTAGTTGTGAGCAACCTGCAACAGGAGTGATTTCTATTACCATGGGTGCTGGTACTGCTCCAACGGCTTTAGTAACGGCAACTATTACGGGCACTTCTTCTACTGTTACCAATAGTGTTCTTTGTCCAGGGCAAGGTCTTTCTTTTGATGCTTCTGGCTCTTCGGGAAGTGGATTTGAGTTTTTATATAACGGTAGTAGGGTGCTAGGACCTGGTACGACTTCCGTACATACGATTACCAGTTTTTCTGATGGAGATACCGTACAGGTACGGGTTTATGAAAATGCGGACGGAAGCGGCTGTTTCAGTGATTTCTTTATGACTGTGAATGTAAATGGACTCAATGGGAGTAATACCATTTCATCGACAACGCTTACTTACTGTCAAGGTGATGATCCCATACAGATCCAATCTACGACTATTCCAACAGCGGTTGCCGTTGGTGCTAATGTAGACTATCAGTGGGAGAGACGAGAAGCTGGTTCTACCACATGGACAACAATTGTTGCTGCTACATTACCAACATACGATCCACCAGCCAATATTCAGACGACCACAGAATATCGACGTCTGGCTATTCCAGAACTGAGAGGTACTTCCTGTGACGACACCACTGCTCCCTATGTTTCAAACATTGTACGCTATGTTGTAAACACGTCCTTTACAGCCACCATGACATTTACGGATGCTGCTGATGTTTGTGACGGTGAATCTATCACCTTTACAGCAAACAATGTTGCTTCAGCTACTTATGAATTCCAAGTCAACGGGTCGACTGTTCAAGGACCTGGTGCGAGTAGAGTTCTTTCAACGACTTTTAATAATGGGGATTCTGTAACCGTTATTATTGACAACGGTAGTTGTTCTATTACATCGACTCCAGTAATTGTTGTTGTAAACGCTCAGCCCATTGCTCAGTTGGTTGCCAATGGGGTAACCAATAATGTGATTTGTGAGGATGCTGCACCAACTATTCAGGCTTATCCAACATCTGGAGTAACCTATCAATTTACTATAAGTGACGGAGTTACCACCGCACCTGCTCCTGTGGCAGCGGTTAGCGGATCCACTCTTGATTTATCACATGCATCTGTAATCCTAACGGATACGATGATTATTAATGTAACCGTATCTAATACTACATCCGGGTGTGACGATTCTACAAGTCAAGCAGATGGAGATGCTCTAGTTTTAAGACTCAACAGAATTACAGGAACCAATCAGATTGGAACTGCTACCACAACTTATTGTACGGGAGCAAATCCATCAGTAATTCAAAGTACGAGTATACCCACTTCCACCTTATCAAACATCAGCTTTAATTATAGCTGGCAAGTACAACAAGTTTCTCCGACAACGAGTTCATGGACCACTATTAATGGAGCTACTGGGGTAAATTACAATCCACCCGCTCTTAGCGATGGTCGTTATGTATATCGTCGACTCGTAACTTCTACTGCTAGTAACGTTACTTGTACTCCTACTTCAACCCTCTATGAATCGAATCTAATCACGATCACAATTGGTGGAACTGGTAATACGGCACCGTCGGTTACATTGACTACAGATATAGTTCCAGCGATCAATAATGTGATCTGTGAAGGAGAGGATGTTGTTTTCACGGCAAATTCATCAGCTACAAACTTTCATTTCTATAGAAACGGTACGTCAATTACAGGACTCACTACGAATAATATTTTAAATACAGCCTCCTCGAGTATTGTACTACGCGATGGAGACGAAA
>WTJH01000112.1 GCA_011524915.1 Flavobacteriales bacterium
CAATTCCGGCAGTAACTTTCATCTGTTGGTCGCTGTCTTGCCAAGACATTTGAACGGTCCAGTCCGAATGGTCCGAAACAGTCGTTTGGTTGGTTTGAAGTCCTGAGAGACCAATGGTTATGGGTTGAGAATCACCAATTACGCCCCAAGGGATATAGGTAACAATCAGACCATTGTTGGTGGTCTTAAGCGTTAAGGGGTAGTTGAAAAGATTAGCTGCTTGCCCTTCTTTGACCACTTTAGACCACCAATCGTTGGTGGGTACGGGTCGATTGAGGGCAGATCCGCTTAAAAAGGGGGTCCCGGAAGGATAGCCATTTCTCCCCGCTGCATCGAGTCCGGGATGATTGGTGGTATAGCTACCACTCCCAACGGATACCTGAGAAAAACTAAAGGTACTCGATGCGATGCATAGCAGTAAGGCTATCGTCGCAAAATGGATTTTGCAGTTTAAATTCAGCTTCATCTTCGACTACAAATTAGAGAGAATTGAATAGATAGGAATCAATAATCCTATTTATTTTGACTTACAAGGAGTTATTGATAGATCCGGACGTAGTCAATTTCCATCACCTGAGTCCCGAAATTAGCCGGAACATTTCCCCCTAAATTTCCACCTACTGCAATATTCAAGAGGAGATAATGGGGATTGTCATAGGGGTTGTTGGCATCGTTGGGTAGTTCCAAAAAGACTTCGTTATCGAGTAATATTTGCATTCGCTCGGAGGTCCAAATCAAAGAATAGACATGGAATCGGGAAGAACTATCGGCAATATAGGTGGTGGTCCCGTTATTGACATAGGCACCGGTTTGGGTATCCGCCCAGTGGAAGTAACCATAGGTTTGGGTTTTATCCCAACCGTTTTGTTCCATAATATCAATTTCGCCACAGGCCGGCCATCCAACACTCCCATACTGACTTCCATAGTAGTTTCCGGCCTCATTGATATTTGTTCCTAAGGTCCAAATGGCAGGCCAAGTACCTCCTCCTGCAGGAAGTTTGGCGCGGACATCGACTCTTCCGTAGCGGAAAAACTCTTTAGAATTCAGGCGGGCAGAAGTGTAGTTTTTGGTCACTCCTTGAGTGGTATAGTTTTGTCTGCGTGCAACAATCTTTAAAGTTCCGTTATCGACATAGGTGGTTTGTTCGTTGTCTACATAATGTTGTAGTTCGCCATTGAACCAGCTCCCTCCATTGGGGGCATAGGTCTGATGAAACCATTTGCTTGTATCGGGACGACCTTCGTAGTCAAATTCGTCGCTCCATACCAGATCCAAGTCCGAATTGTCAATAGGGGGATCCTCATCGTCGTCATTGTTCGATCCTTGTGAATCTCCACCCGAACCGTTATCTCCATAGAAATAGATATTATCGATATAAACAGTGGCAACTCCATAGGGTTCTGCAATAAAGAGGTATTGAGCCAGATTGGCGCGTGTGCTTAGGTTGGTAAAATCAGACAGAGGAATATCCACACTCACCCATTGGCGTTGGGGAACTGTTTCGATTATAATTTCGTGTTCTACATCATCGGCAACACCAACACCGTTATAAACGCCATTAGCCCCAAAATCAACCAATTTAAATTTTAGGACGGTTGCATCTGCTGTCCAATAATCGAAATGAACGTGAGTTTTGGCACGAGCATCAATTTGTTGGCTGACGGTTTCTATACCGGCAAAGGCCAAATCGTTATATCTAATGATGTCGTCTCCATTAACGCTAATCATTTCAAGACTGGCTTGAGACCAAGGGGTCAAAAAACTATCGACTGTCCTTGCACTGTAGGCATCGCTGAAAATAGCGATGACTTCATTGGACTCGTGGGTTGGAGTTGGAGCAGCTTGATAGGGCGATGTAGCATTGACTGGACAACCGAAGCTGTCAACTTCCAAGCCGTCAGGAGTATTTAAACATGCATCTTCACTATCCACAACTCCATCTTGGTCTGCATCGACCGGACCTGCAGGAGTTTCGGTTTCAGAGGAATCGTCCGCTATGGGAGGTGGATTATCGTCTGTAGTTGAACAAGCTACTACAAAACAAAAAAATAAGAGCCTAAAAGTTCTATTTAAATCCATCGTTATTCCCACACAAATTTACAGGCCGAATATAACCATAATCTGAAGATTTTTGAATGTTGATTCAAATGCCCCTAAAATAACAACCCTCTACTTGAGTAGAGGGCTGTTGATTTTAACTTTAAATCTAAAATTACATCAATCCTTTCCGGCAAAATCAAATTTCCCATTTGATATATGTCCAATGTGTCTGTAGATCTGATCTTCATGAGCTCCAGATACAGCATTCCAAAATTGGGTACGGGCTTCGGTGTTGTCACTTCCCTGACTACTAATCGTTTTAGCAAAATCAACAATATCAGTAAAGGCTCCATAAAATTGCAGGTCGGAACCCGATCCCTTATAGTGTGAACTCGCCGCTCCCATCAGTTGATTTTTGTTACTTACATTCGGACGGATTTGCCAATCCATGTAAGCGTTAGCAACTTCTCCCAATTTTTCGGTAGTGTTGTAGCTACCCACAACAAAGACATATGGGATGTCCCAGTCTACATTTTCCTTGGAGACATAGTAGTTTTGGTAATCAACTCTTCGGATTTCATCCCAATGGCCTTTAAAAAAGGACCACCATTCCGCAAAATCACTGTCTGCTTTCTTTTTTTCCTCCGCATTCAGTTTTTCATAGGCTTTTATGTAAGCGGCATTGAAATCGTCATTAATGGCATCTGCAGCCGAATCGTATTGATCAAAAATAACAACAGAAGCACCTGAGCCATACCAATGTCTGTAAACCCAATGACCTTTCAATGTTCTTTGGTCGTCTATACTCATATCCGTAATGGTTTTATGCAACTCCATAAAACGGGATATTTTGTTGGCAGGAATGTCTAGATAGGTGATTTCGATTACATTTTGAGCCATGACCATAGGAGTGAACATTAAACTCAGATAAAATAAAATAGTTTTCATGATGAATTGGTTTATGGTTATATCGTTTAAATTTTTTAAAAGCTATTGCTTGCAAATTATCCCTAAGCAATTATAAGAACGATTTCGGCAGCAGCTTGATAAGCATTGTTGGCGATTGCATGTTGTTTAGGAGTGTATCCCTCAATACATCTTTTTGTTGGATCTGCACCATGGAGACAAAGCAATCGGACCATTTCAGATTTATTTTGAATGCTGGCATAAATCAATAAAGTTTTTCCTTCGTAATAATCGTTGAGATCAATTTTATGGTTTTGTAATAAAGTCTCTACTTCTGAATAATTTTCGTTAGAGATAGCCTCCAAGAATAGTTGCTGAAGTTTAATTTGTTCTTGAAAGTTAGTGCCCTTGGTCTGGCTAAAAACCATAAAAGGGATAGTGAATAGAATTGAAAAAAAGATTTTCATGATTTAATGATTTATGATTTTCTCTAAAATAAATTATATTTAAGAATCTATGTGTGATCTTTATCACAACAAAAACCATAAATATGTTTTCAAACCGTGAGTTACCAGAAGAATTGATTAATGAAATTAAGAATACCTCAAAAAAGATCAATGTCCAAGCGAATGAACCTCTTGTGAATATGGGGGATCATATGGATTTTATTCCATTTGTTGAATCGGGAACAGTAAGGGTTTTTATTGAAAATGATGAAGTGAATAAAGAGCTGTTATTGTATTATGTCGAAAATGGAGAGACATGTATGATGTCTATTATTGCAAGTTTTGCAGATAAAAAAAGTAAAGTTTCAGCAATTACAGAAACAGCATCTACAATCTTGTTGATTCCAAATCATAAAATACGGGAATGGCAAATTAGATTTGAAGAATGGAATGATTTAATCTTAGATATATTTATATAC
>WTJH01000124.1 GCA_011524915.1 Flavobacteriales bacterium
TAAGCCTGATAAAAACTGTATCTTTGGGGCAATGAAAATTGCTCAAAATTTACAGGCACTTCGGTCCGAAATTCCGGAGGGAGTCAGCTTAGTGGCTGTCTCTAAAACCAAGCCCGAGGCAGACCTACTGGAAGCCTACCAAGCCGGTCAACGGATCTTTGGCGAAAATAAAATCCAAGAAATGTGTCAAAAATGGGAACAGCTTCCCAAGGATATTCAATGGCATATGATTGGACATGTACAGACCAATAAGGTTAAATATATGGCACCTTTTGTGGATTTGGTCCACGGGGTAGATCGGCTTAAGCTATTAAAAGAAATCGACAAACAAGCGGCCAAACATCAACGGACCATCCGTTGTTTGCTTCAGGTACATATTGCTCAGGAATCCACCAAATTTGGACTTTCGGCCACAGAACTCCAAGAAATCTTAGCTGCCAAAGCAAGCTTTGCTCATGTAGAGCTTTGCGGGCTGATGGGGATGGCAACCTTTACGGACAACACGGCACAGATCGAGGACGAATTTAAATATTTACAAAGCCTTTTTGAGGAGCACCGGGCCCAACATCCCGAACTGCAAATCCTTTCCATGGGAATGAGTGGCGACTATGCCCTAGCCATTGCCTGCGGGAGCACTATGATCCGAGTGGGAAGTAAAATTTTTGGAGCGCGCCAATAGATGTATGCGGTTTTAGACATAGAGACCACGGGAGGGAAATTCGATGAAGAAGGCATAACCGAAATAGCCATCTACCGTTACGACGGGCATGAAGTGGTGGATCAGTTTTCGAGTTTGGTCAATCCCGAACGTCCCATCCAACCTTTTGTGGCCAAACTAACGGGCATCAACAGTAAAATGTTGCAAAACGCCCCCCGCTTTTTTGAGGTCGCCAAACGCATCATTGAAATTACGGAAGACTGTATCATCGTAGCCCACAATACGGACTTTGACTATCGGATCCTCCGCACCGAATTTAAGCGCCTGGGGTATGCCTACGAACGCAAATCGCTATGTACTGTAAAGCTCTCCCAACAGCTGATTCCAGAAGCGGAATCCTATAAATTGGGGAAACTGGTTCGGTCTTTGGGTATTCCCATCAGCGACCGCCACCGGGCTCAGGGCGATGCCCATGCCACTCTTAAGCTGTTTGAACTGCTGCTAAGCAAAGATTCGGACAAAGAAATATTCCAATCGCTCATCGAAAAAAACAGCCCTAAAAAGGTGCCTTCCAAGTATATGGATATCGTGGACGCCCTCCCCTCCGAAACTGGAGTCTATTATATCTACGGAGCGGAAGGCAAACTGATCTATATCGGGAAAAGTAAAAACATCAAACAGCGGGTCTTAAAGCACCTAACGGGCAAAGAGCGCAAAGCGGTGGCCATCCAACGGCAGATTACGGAAGTCAAGGCCGAACTGTGTGGGAGCGAACTGATGGCGCTGCTCAAAGAGCAACACGAAATTAAGCGCAACCGCCCGGCCCTCAACCATGCCCGTAAGCAGACCATTTTTCCGATGGGAATTCGGGTCGAAACCTCTCAAGGCTATAAGCAGCTCTTATGGGAACAAACCCGAAAAACGGAAACCTATCTCGAAGTTTTTAAGAATAAAGAAGCGGCCAAAAAGCAAATGTTTGCTTGGGTAAAACAATACGATCTCTGCCTGAATCACACCAGCCTCAACAACCGCAAAGCCGAATGTGCAGGCTTTGCCTTAAAACACTGTATGGGTGCTTGTACGGGTGAAGAATCCCCCGAGTCCTACAACAGTCGGGTGGAACAATTGGAAAGCGAAATGCAGTTTCCGCATTCCGATTTTTTGGTGGTGGACCGCGGGCGAAACACAGGCGAAAAGAGTTTTGTTTGGGTGCAACAAGGGCAGTTTATGGGAATCGGCTATTTCGACTTAAACTTTCAGCTGAATTGCCCTAAAAAAATCCAAAACCGCTTGGTTCCCATGCAAGCCAATAGCGACGCCCATGCCCTGATTCGGTCCTTTTTGCGACGGAAGAAATACAAAAAATTGATCCCATTGGAGCCCAGCTCTGCGGAGAATCCCTAAATTTGGACTAAAGGCGGTTATCCATTGAAAGAAAAAACGTCCACCCGGCACCTTTTACACGAGCTTATCTACGAGGCCGATACGCCTTCGGGAAAGGCATTTGACGTGGCCCTATTGGTGTTTATCCTGCTGAGTGTGGTCTTGGTGGCCTTGGAGAGTGTACCCTCCATCAACCAAAACTACGGAGAACTCCTCCACCAAGCCGAATGGTTTATTACGGGGGTCTTTACCTTGGAATATATGCTCCGTCTAATCGCCATTCAAAAGCCGTGGCGCTATGTATTTAGCTTTTTTGGGATCATAGACCTGCTGTCTACGCTTCCCATGTATTTGTCCCTTTTTATTACGGGTTCCCAGTCTTTGGTGGCCCTCCGTGCCCTTAGGCTTTTAAGGGTTTTTAGAATCCTAAAACTCACCCGATATATAGGAGAATCCAATTTTTTGTTTCGCGCCATCCGCAGCAGCCTTCCAAAAATTATGGTTTTTCTCTTTGGGGTTCTTATCTTATGTATCATCTTTGGAACGCTAATGTATCTGATCGAAACCGATGCAAGTGGGTTTACGAGTATTCCCCGAAGCATCTACTGGTGCATTGTTACGCTGACCACGGTTGGCTATGGAGATATTGCTCCTGCCACCGATCTGGGACAGTTTGTAGCCGCCCTAATCATGATCATGGGATACGGGATCATTGCAGTACCTACGGGGATTGTAACCTCCGAATTAGCCATACAAGAAGACGAAATTCAACTAAACACCCAAGGGTGCCCCAATTGTTTAAAAGACGACCATAAAGACAAAGCCATTTATTGTTACAACTGCGGAACCCCTCTAAACCATGAAGAGTAAACAACTGATCTACATTGCTGGACCCACAGCAGTAGGCAAAACACGCCTGAGTGTGGAATTAGCCAAACACTACGACACTGAAATTATTTCTTGCGATTCGCGCCAGTTCTACAAGGAGATGCATATCGGAACAGCGGTTCCCACTCCAGAGGAGATGGACGGAGTCGTACATCATTGCATTCAGCACAAATCCATACAGGACAGCTATACGGTAAGCGATTTCGAAAGCGAAGCCCTAGGCATACTGGATCAACTCTTTGAGACCAAAGATGTGGTCTTTATGGTGGGCGGTTCGGGCCTTTATGCGGATGCTGTTATGCAGGGATTGGACGAGTTTCCTACCATCCCCAACGAAGTTCGGGAGCAGATCCGATTTTTCTATAAATCGCACGGGATCGAATCCCTCCAAGAGCTCTTACGGGAAAACGACCCCAAACATTACGCTCGGGTCGATCGGGACAACCCCAAACGCCTTATGCGCGCCCTAGAAGTATGTTTGGCCAGTGGCAAGCCCTATTCCTCTTTTTTGGGACAACCCAAAGCCGAACGTCCCTTTGAGTCCAAAGTCATTGTTCTTCACTGTCCCAGAACAGTCTTGTATGAACGCATCAATGGCCGTGTAGAAGAAATGATAGATGCTGGACTGGAAGCCGAAGTCAAAGCTTTAGAAGCGTATAAAGACCTAAATGCCCTCAAAACAGTGGGCTACAACGAGTTCTTTAAATATTTTGATGGAGAATTGAGTTTGGAAGAATGTATTGTCGAGATTCAAAAAAATACCCGCCGCTATGCCAAACGGCAAATCACTTGGTTTAAGCGATATGAAGACGGCTATGTATTCCCCAACAATACGCCTATAGATCAATTCTTTGACTATATTTAAGTATCATACTTAATCCTTAGTAATATGCACCCTTATCGATTCGATTTCAAAGTCTTCAGCCTACTTTTGATAGGGTTTCTTTTGGGAAGCTGTGATTCGGATACAAATCCTTCTACTGAGGCTCCTAATTTTGAAGCTTTAGAAGACTACTCTTATGTAGCTACCCATACAGAAAACACCCTAGAACAGCTCTACAACCTTACCCTTGGAACAGTTAGCAGCACCTTGGATTGGGAACATATAGAACTGTATAAAATCACCTATCAGACCCAAACCTTTGCGGGGGAAGCGGTCATTGCTTCTGGACTGCTGCTGTTACCCGAAGAATTTAATGAAGCTCATCCGCTTATTTCTCTACAACACGGGACCCAACTGAGCGACAGTCAGGCCCCCTCCACAGCGAACCTCTTCAATAGTGAAACCGCTATTGGAGCATTATTAGCGGGTCAGGGCTTTGCGGTGGTCATGCCGGATTACTTAGGCTATCAAAGTTCGAATCAGCTCCCCCACCCCTATGAAGAGCAGTCTACCCTCGGACAAACGACTTACGATATGCTGCGAGCGGGTCGAGAACTGATTGCACATTTGTCGCATACTTTAGACAACCGACTCTATCTGGTGGGCTATTCCGAAGGAGGCTATGCCACCATGGCGCTGCATCGGAAAATAGAAAGTGAAAACACCTACTCGGTGACCCATAGCTTTCCGGCTGCGGGAGCCTACAATAAAACTGCTTTTAGCCAAGCCGTACTGCAGCGAGACGAAAATCTGCCCTTTATGGCGACTTATCTGTGGGTGTTATCGACCTACAACAACCTTTATCCTCAGTTGAATCGGCCGTGGAATACGATCGTCCAAGACCCCTATGTGAGATTGATGGAAACCTTTAATCCCTTGGGGCCACAAGCCAGCGATTTGATTCAGATTCCTCAAAACCCGCAGCAATTGTTCCGACCCGAATTTATTCAAGGGGTGGTTCAGGGGACCGATACGGCTTTTATGGAAGTTTTGGCTGCCAACGATAATTTTGATTGGGCACCACAAGCCCCCATAACTCTTTATCACGGAACCGAAGACACTTTTGTATGGCCCTTAAATTCACAAACCGCATTCGACGCTATGCGGCAAAGAGGGGCCACCGTCAACTATGTGGAACTCGAAGGTGGGGATCACGGAAGTTCTGTGGGTCCTTATATCCAAGCGGTTTTTAGTCAACTGTTAGGGGAGCTCGACTAAAGCCTTTTGGACATTGGTCCAAATACGGTCTTCCATCTGAGCGGTGTCTGCCTTTACAAAAGGCTTGCCTAGGATATTTTCGTAGAGTTCGATATAGCGTTGGGAAACCGTTTCTATGTAAGCATCAGACATTTCGGGAAGTTGCTGTCCTTCTAAGCCCTGAAAGCCGTTAGAGATCAACCATTGGCGGACAAACTCCTTAGACAATTGTTTTTGAGCTTCCCCTTTTTCTTGACGTTCCTGATAGCCATCGGCATAAAAGTAGCGAGAAGAGTCGGGTGTATGGATTTCATCGATTAAAACGATGGTTCCGTCGGCTGTTTTTCCGAATTCGTATTTGGTATCCACCAAAATAAGCCCTCTTTCTTGAGCTAAGGCCGTCCCCCGCTCAAAAAGGGCACGGGTATATTTTTCTAGTTGAAGGTAATCTTCCTCATTTACAATCCCTTGCGCTATGATGTCTTCACGAGAGATGTCTTCGTCGTGCCCTTCTTCGGCTTTGGTGGCCGGGGTGATGATCGGTTGGGGAAAGGGGTCGTTTTCGCGCATTCCGTCGGGCATGGGTACTCCACAAAGCATCCGTTTGCCGAGTTTGTATTCGCGTGCAGCATGTCCAGACATATAGCCCCGAATGACCATTTCCACCTTAAAAGGTTCGCAGGCTTGACCGATAGCAACATTGGGGTCTGGAGTGCTTAACAACCAATTGGGAACGATGTCCTGGGTTTGAGCCATCATTTCGGTGGCGATCTGATTTAAGATTTGTCCTTTGTAAGGAATTCCTTTAGGCATAACTACATCGAAAGCCGAAAGGCGATCGGTGGCAATCATGACCAAAAGATCATTTTCGAGACGGAAAACTTCGCGGACTTTCCCGACGTATTTGGATTGTTGGCCAGGCAGCTCAAACTGCGTTCCTAGCAGTGCAGACATAGGGTATATTAGTTTTGATGTTCGATACCTTTATAGGCATCTATTACTTTTTTAACGATGGGATGACGAATCACATCTTTATCGTCCAAATATACGATACCAATGCCTTCGGTTTCTTTTAAAATTAACAAGGCTTCTTTTAGTCCAGAAATAACCCTTCTAGGAAGGTCGATTTGTCCCGGGTCTCCTGTCAGCATAAACTTGGCAGAACGCCCCATCCGAGTTAAAAACATTTTCATTTGGGCGTGGGTGGTATTCTGAGCTTCGTCTAAAATCACAAAAGCATTGTCCAGCGTACGCCCACGCATAAAGGCTAAAGGAGCGATTTGGATGGTTCCCTTTTCGAGATGAGAAATTAATTTTTCGTGAGGAATCATATCCCGAAGAGCATCGTAGAGCGGCTGCATATAGGGATCGAGCTTTTCTTTGAGATCGCCCGGGAGGAATCCCAAATTTTCTCCTGCTTCGACTGCGGGTCGGGTGAGAATGATTCTTTTGACTTGTTTTTCTTTAAGTGCCTTGACCGCCAGGGCAACCCCCGTATAGGTTTTTCCGGTACCTGCAGGACCGATGGCAAATATCATATCGTTTTTAAGAGCGGCATTCACCAACTTTTGCTGGTTAAAGGTCTGGGCCTTAATAATCTTCCCTCCTACACCGTGTACAATAAAAGCTTCGGGAGCCGATTCTGGTTCGTAGTCTCGAGAATCGTCGGCCATAATGATCCGTTCGATGACCTCTGCATTGAGGCTGTTGAATTTACCTAAATGGGCAATAAGCATTTGGGTACGTTTATCGAACTCTTCCAGGAGAGAGGGCTCGCCATAGGCTTTAAGGGTACTGCCTCGGGCAACAATTTTTATTTTAGGAAAATAGGACCGAATTTGTTCTATATGAGCGTTTTGTTGTCCAAAAAACTCCTGAGGACTCACCTCGCTTAAATCAATTTTTAATTCATTCAAATGGCAGTCAATTAAAAAGGGTTATTTTTGATTTGTTCATGACTTTATACCGTTAAAAATAAGTTTTTTTTTGGTCTAAAAACATTAAAATTTCCTTTATGCCCATTGTCACTTTGACAACCGATTTTGGAGATAAAGATTACTTTGCAGCTGTTGCCAAAGCCGAACTCCTGTCGGAAGACTCAGGTATTCAGGTAGTCGATATTTCGCATAAAGTAAGTCCCTACAACCTAACCGAAGCTGCCTATATTTTAAAAAACGCCTATCACGCCTTCCCCAAAGGAAGCATACATATCATTGGGGTTGACTCGGAACTGACACCCGAAAACAAACATATTGCTATGGCTTTGGACGGGCATTTCTTTATTGGGTCCAATAATGGCATTTTGTCCATGGTTCAACCCGAAATGAAAGCCGATAAAATTGTGGAAATCAATATCCATCAACAACTCAACAGCTCCTTTCCGGTATTGGATATCTTTGTCAAAGTGGCGGGACATCTGGCCCGACAAGGAACCCTAGAGGTCATCGGAAAGCCCAAAGATGAAATCAGACAGCTGACCAATATCAACCCTGTGGTAAGTCCCAATGGCAAACAAATGGTGGGCAGTGTCATCTATATTGACAATTACGGAAATGTAGTCACCAACATCACTCAAAAGATGTTTCAGCAGGTCGGAAAAACTCGACCTTTTACGATTTATGCTCGAACGGTAAAATTTCGGGATGTATATCGCTCCTACAGTGAAGCTATTAATTTTAGTGTCCCCAAAGAACGTCGGGAGGAAGAAGGAAAAAAGCTAGCCTTATTTAACGATGCTGGGCATTTAGAATTGGCCATATATAAAAGTAATCCTCAGACCGTTGGAGGCGCCAGTAGCCTCTTTGGCTTGGGGTATAGAGACTCGGTAACGGTAGAATTTGAATAGCTATGAAAACGATTGCTTTAAAATTTATACAACAGTATATCAGCCAAGGGGGCACTGCCTTGATCCTGTTGGGTTTTTCGGTGATGCATGCTTTGGTGCTTTTTGTGCTTCCGAATGACTATAATATCCTACAGGGCGAATTTGCCGATTTAGAACTTTATTTTGAAAGCATCCCATATATCCTAATGCTGCTTATTCCCGCTGTGGGAATGGGAAGTTTTGCCCAAGAACAGCAATGGGGAACTTTAGAGATTTTACTGACCAAGCCCCTGAATCGGTCCGAATTGGTTTGGGGGAAATTTTTAGGTGTCTTAGGGGTGGTTTTGATTTGGTTGATCCCCTTGGGACTCTATGCCCTAGCGGTTTCGGAATTAAGCGATGCTCGTTCCGCTTTTGACTGGGGGCAGCTCTTGGCGGCAAGCTTAGGTATACTTTTACTGTGTTGGGTTTGGAGTGCTGTAGTCGTATGGTCTTCCTTGAGTACCTCAAGGCAGGTGCTTGCCCTCTTGATGAGTATCGGAATCAACGGATTTTTGTGGTGGGGATGGGAGCAATTGAGCTTAATAATTCCCTTCAACAGTTTAAGTGATGTGGTTCTGAATTGGAGCTTAAACTATCAATTCCAACAATGGTCTAAAGGGGTGATTCACCTACATGGACTGTTTTACGGAGGTTTTGTGGCCCTTTTATTTCTGTGGAGTTGTCGGGTCAAACTCAATCAAAATTCTGACCGATGAGAGCCATAAAACAATTGTACTGGAAAATCGCGGCGCTTTTGCTCGGAGGATTGATGTTGGGATCCATTTCGGGCTTGGAGCCTTGGGACCTTACGCAGGACCAACGCTATACCCTAGCCCCCGCAACCGAAAATATTGTAGCTGCCATCCAAGATCCCATACAAGTGGATGTTTTTTTGGCAGGTCCCCTACCCGTATCTTACCAAAGACTCCGACGGGAAACCCAACTCTTGTTGAATAAATTCCAAAAACGCAGCCCTTGGCTTCAAGTCAATTGGATCAATCCCTTTGCAGAGGAAGAGGATCCACAAATTGTGGCTCAACTGATGAGCCGCTATGGACTGGCTCCAGAAAATGTGTTTAAACAAGAATCTTCAGGTACCAATCAGCAATATGTATTCCCTTGGGTGATTCTCAATCGGGGCGATCGGAGTATTCGGGTAAAACTTACCGAAGATTTGTTGGGACAATCTGCAGGAGAAAAGATTCAAAGCGCAATTGAAAGCTTGGAATATCAATTGACCGATGGTTTGGACCAACTGCTGGGAGGCAAAACTCAAAGTATCGGAGTTTTACGTTCTCATGGCTGTTCGCCCGACTTAAAGCTATATGACTACTTAAAAACGATTGGGAAATATTACAACATTGCCCCTGTAGACCTCAGTCAAGCTGCTTCGAATACAACAGCAGTTCAACAGCTAGTGGATCGAATGGACCTTTTGGTGATTTCCAATCCGCAAAAGTCTTTTTCGGCTGTAGAACAATTGGTTTTGGATCAACATCTGATGGGTGGAGGAAGAGCCTTATGGCTCCTACAACCCCTTCGAGTCAATCGAGACAGTCTCTTTACTCAAAGCGGACAAAGTGTAGCCTTTAAAAACGAATTGAATTTAGATCCATTTTTGTTTAAATACGGGATTCGTTTGTCCACTGATATGGTTCAGGATTTATTTTCGGCCCCTATCGTTTTGGCTCAAGGCGAGAATAATGCAAGTCAATTCATTCCTTTTCCATGGCCATATTATCCCTTGCCTACCCCCAATCCGATTCCTCAACTCGGCAAAAATAGCGGTCCGGTATGGCTTCGATTTCCCGGAACTTTAGACACCCTTAAAAACGATCTCCAAAAGAGGATAATCCTCCAAAGCTCTTCCAAAAGTAGAAGACTGACGACTCCAAAACTGATACAACTACAAGAAGTAGAAACCAAGATTGATCCCATGGCCTTTAATCTAGGTCCACAACCCCTAGGTGTTTTGGTGGAAGGAACTTTTACTTCGGTATTTCAAAACCGAATTTTACCGGGAAATATTGAAGATTTTAAAGTAAAAGGGAACTCAAAAATGGTTTTGATTACGGACGGACATTTAGCCGAAAATCAGGTAGATAAAGGGAGTCCACTTCCCTTAGGTTTTGACAAATGGACCCGAAACACTTACGACAATCTGAATTTTCTAACGCGTGTAACCCACTATCTGATGGGGCAAAACGAACGTTTAGCCATGCAGAGTAAAAGCTATACAGTGGCTTACTTAGACCCCACAAAAGTTCAAAAGGATTCCCAATCTTGGATCATCATTCTTATGCTCGGTAGCCTGGTTTGGTTTGGAGGTTTGTACTGGGGAATATCACAGTTGCGAAAAAGGAGACTTGGAGTCCACTGATGTTAATAAGTTCTTTTCGCAATTCAGCCCTTTTCAAATATATTTGAAAGTATAGGTTTTAGTACACTACTACGGAAGCCGAAAACCATGAAATAGGTCCTTAATTCAACCAAAATAAATAGAAAAGAAGATGAAATTTATCGTTTCTAGCGCAGCCTTACTTAAAGAACTCCAAATTTTAGGAGGGGTTATTAACAATACCAATACCCTTCCGATTCTGGATAATATCCTTTTTGAACTGAACGGAAATCAACTCAATTTAACCGCCTCGGATTTAGAAACGACCCTTTCTTCTCAAATCACGGTTGAATCCAATGATAACGCAACTGTGGCGCTACCAGCCCGATTGTTGATCGATACTTTAAAAACTTTTCCGGAGCAACCCCTAACCTTTATTAAAACGGAGTCCAACACCATGGAAATCAGTGCCAATAACGGGAAGTATGCCTTAGCATATGCATCTGGAGAGGATTTTCCTAAAGGAGCCCATGTTAGTGATCCCAGTAAGGTGCTGATGGAAGGGGATTCTTTGGCTACGGCCATTAATGCCACCCTTTTTGCAACGGGTAACGATGATTTACGTCCGGTGATGAGTGGCGTATTTTTTCAATTTTCCAGCGAGGGACTTACTTTTGTAGCCACCGATGCGCATAAGTTGGTCAAATATGAACGTACGGACCTCAAGGCAGAAAGTACCGCAGAATTTATCATGCCCAAAAAACCACTTCAATTGCTGAAGGGAATCTTACAGGGCTATGCCGATGAAGTTCAGATCGAATACAACGAAACCAATGCCCTCTTCCAGATTGGGAGTCTGGTAATGACGTGCCGCTTAATCGACGGAAAATATCCGAACTATGAAGCGGTAATTCCAAAAGAAAATCCGAATGTATTGCATATCGACCGATCCATCCTACTCAATTCGGTCCGACGGGTGAGTATTTTCTCCAACAAAACAACACATCAGATACGCCTGAAGCTTGCAGGTACTGCCCTCCATATTTCGGCAGAGGATTTTGATTATAGCAACAAGGCCGAAGAACGGCTGGACTGTGAATATCAAGGGGATGACCTACAGATCGGTTTCAATTCTAGATTCTTAGTAGAAATGCTTAACAATTTAGAGGCGGAAACCATACAGTTAGCGATGTCACTTCCCAATCGTGCAGGAATTATCACTCCTACAGAAGGCACTGTAGAGGGCGAACAAGTTACCATGCTGGTTATGCCGGTTATGCTAAACGACTAAAGAGCTAAACTTTTTGGTAAGCAAGTGAAAAAGGAACAGACCAAATGGTCTATTCCTGAGGTTGTGCAATCGCCGATGAAAGCTTTTTGTATACTCCGTTTTCGAGTTTTTCTCGAATACTGGCAAAAGCCTCTAGGGTAATTTCAATATCTTCTAAATTGTGAGATGCCGTAGGAATCAAACGCAACAGTATGAGTCCTTTTGGGATTACGGGATAGACAACGATGGAACAAAAGATTCCGTAGTTTTCGCGTAAATCACGTACCAGTACCATGGCTTCCGGGATACTACCTTTCAGATAGACAGGAGTAACACAACTTTGAGTTGTTCCAATATCAAAACCTCTAGACTTGAGTCCCGACTGAAGATTTTCGACATTTTCCCACAACTTCGCCTTAAATTCGGGTCGAGTACGAAGCATGTCTAAACGTTTGAGTGCCCCAACTACTAATTGCATTTGTAAAGATTTGGCGAACATCTGTGAACGCATATTGTAGCGTAGGAAGTCAATAATTTCTCGATCGGCAGCAATAAAAGCACCTGTAGAAGCTAAGGATTTTGCAAAAGTTGCAAAATAGACATCAATATCGTCCTGGACACCTTGCTCTTCCCCTGCCCCTGCACCTGTGGCACCTAAGGTTCCAAACCCGTGTGCATCGTCTACCAAGAGACGGAAGTTGAATTTTTGCTTAAGGGCAACGATTTCTTTGAGTTTTCCTTGTTCTCCTCGCATTCCGAAGACTCCTTCAGAAATTACTAAAATCCCACCTCCCGTTTGTTCCGCAACATTTTGGGCACGGACAAGATTTTTTTCGAGACTTTCGATATCGTTGTGCTGGTAAGTAAAGCGTTTACCCATATGCAAACGTACCCCGTCGATGATACACGCATGGGAATCTACATCGTAAACGATTACATCATTTTTGGAAACCAAAGTATCGATGGTCGATAATATTCCTTGATATCCAAAGTTGAGTAGATAGGCAGCTTCCTTATTGACAAAAGAGGCCAACTCTCGCTCCAACTTTTCGTGCATATCGGTATGGCCAGACATCATCCGAGCTCCCATTGGATAAGCGGAGCCATAGTCTTGAGCCGCTTGGGCATCCACTTCTCGAACTTCAGGATGATTGGCTAATCCCAAATAATCATTGACACTCCAAGTAATTACTTCTTTCCCTTGAAAATGCATTCTATTGGATATGGGACCTTCCAATTTTGGAAATACAAAATATCCTTCTGCTTGAGAAGCCCATTTTCCTAATGGGCCTTTGTTTTGGTGTATTCTTTCAAATAAATCTTTCATTCGCCTTTCATTTCATTGATAAATTCAACACGCTTAGGATCTTCGTTATGTTGACTGTCGAAGAACCCTTGCTCATTCATCCATTCTTGACTGTAAATCTTACTTAAATATCGTGATCCGTGGTCTGGAAACATTACTACAACCACATCTGAGGGTTTAAAATAGTTACGTTCTGCCAATTGTGCAACAGCTTGCATGGCAGCTCCGCAGGTATATCCCACAAACATGCCTTCCATTTGAGTGACCAATCGGGCCCGATGAGCACTGTCTTCGTCATTTACTTTTTCAAAAAAGTCAATGCTTTGGAAATCTGTTGCCGTGGGAATTAGATTTTTTCCTAAACCTTCAATCCGATAGGGATAAATTTCGTTGGTGTCTAATTCTTGTGTTTCGTGATATTTTTTGAGTACGGATCCGTAGGCATCCACCCCGATGATCTGAATATCAGGGTTCTGCTCTTTTAAGTACTGCGCAGATCCAGAAATGGTTCCCCCGGTTCCGCTGGGGGCTACCAAATGTGTGATTTGACCTGCCGTATGTTCCCAAATTTCTTTCCCAGTAGAAAGATAATGAGCACGGGCATTGAGGTCATTAAAATACTGATTGATATAAATGGATCCGTGGATTTCCTGATGCAAACGTTTGGCTACTTGGTAGTAGGAACGCGGATCGTCTGCAGCCACATTGGCCGGACAGACATATACTTTTGCTCCCATAGCTCGGAGCATATTAATTTTATCAGTAGAGGATTTCGAACTAACGGCCAAAATACAATTGTATCCCTTAACTAGGGAGACCATAGCAATACTAAAACCCGTATTCCCAGAGGTGGTTTCAATAATTGTATCTCCTGGCTTTAGGAGCCCGGTGCGCTCAGCTTCTTCAATAATGTAAAGAGCGATTCTGTCTTTATTGGAATGTCCTGGGTTGAAAGCCTCAAATTTTGCAAAAAACTGCCCTGGAATATCGGCAGTGATTTTATTGAGGCGAATAAGTGGGGTTTGCCCCACTAACTCCAATATGTTGTCATAAGCACGGATGGCTTGTTTCATGAATCAACTTGAATATTTTACAAATGTACAAAAATTATCCGCACCCTTTAACCCGCTAAGCTGAGCAGGAATGCGTATTGTTCTGCTGTTTCCTTTAGAGCATCAAACCTACCAGAGGCTCCTCCATGTCCGGCTTCCATCTGAGTATTTAAAAATATTTCCGATGTCCCTTGGTTCTGAAGTCGCAAGCGAGCCACCCATTTGGCGGGTTCCCAATATTGCACTTGAGAGTCGTGGTAACCGGCAGTAACCAACATATGAGGATAGGCCTGATTTTTTACATTATCGTAGGGAGAATAGGATTTCATATAGTTGTAATACTCCAAATCGTTGGGATTTCCCCATTCGTCATATTCTCCTGTAGTCAGGGGTATACTTTCGTCTAACATGGTGGTAACCACATCCACAAAAGGAACTGCGGCAATTACACCTCTGTACAGCTCAGGAGCTTCATTGATGACAGCCCCCATCAAAAGACCTCCTGCTGAGCCCCCCGAGGCAAATAATTTTTGAGCAGAGGTATATTCTTGATGGATCAAAAATTGCGAACAATCTATAAAATCATTGAATGTATTTTTCTTTTGGAGGAGTTTTCCCGTTTCGTACCACGAACGTCCGAGATATTCCCCACCGCGAATGTGGGCTATGGCAAAGATAAACCCTCGATCGAGCAAGCTTAATCGAGCCGATGAAAAGGTTGGATCGATTGTTGCTCCATAGGATCCATAAGCATATAACAATAGAGGGGTGTCCTTCCCTGGTTTGGTTTCATTTTTATAAATCAATGAAATAGGAACCGATACCCCATCGCGTGCCGTTGCCCAAAGACGTTCGGTATGATAGTTTTCAGGCGAAAAATTGGGGTCTTCCACAGGCTGAATTTTTAGCAACTGCTGTTCTTGAGTCCCCATATGAAAGCTATATACGGTGGCAGGTTGATTTAAGGCATTATATACGTATCGCAGTTCTTGGGTATCGAACTGTGGGTTAAAACCCAGATAGGTGGTATAGGTTTCTCCCGCTACTGGAACGGTATATGGATCTCCCTCCCCCCAAGGGTGTACTTGCAAACGAGTTAACCCATTTTCGCGTTCTACCAGAACAAAATATTCCTGAAATAGCTCTAAATCCTCCAACAACACCCTTTGTCGATGGGGGATTATAGATTCCCAATGAGACTGGTCTGGACTTGAAATAGGCGCTCGCATCAGTTTAAAATTAACCGCTTGATCTGCATTGGTTAAAATGTAAAAATGATCGCCAAAATGAGCCGGACTGTATTCCAATCC
>WTJH01000014.1 GCA_011524915.1 Flavobacteriales bacterium
TAGCTTAAATAATACTCCCCCCAGAGCAGCCCAAGATAAAAGGATCCCCCAAAATCCGAGGCCGATATGCTTCCAGATAAATGGCTTTCGAATAAAGGACTTGGTAGCTCCTACCAGTTGCATGGTTTTAATGATAAAGCGTTTGGAGTAAACAGACAGGCGGATGGAACTGTTGATTAAAAGAATAGCTACAAAAATAAATAGGGTGCAAGACGCCAACAGAACGGTGCTTATGCGTTTGATATTTTGGTCGAGGAGTTCGAGTAGAGGTTGGTCATAAACGACATCACTGATGAAGGGATATTGAAGAATTAAGCTGCTGGTTTCTTCGAGCAATTCAGGGTTTACATAGGTCGCCTTAAAGTAAACATCAATGGAATTTTGAAGTGGATTGTAGCCTAAAAAATCCATAAAGTCTTCACCTATATCTTCGATATAACGTGCTGCCGCTTCTTCTTTGGGCACATAAGTAATCGTTTTGGTTGCTCCTTTGTAGCGTAATGTTTTTTGGAGTTGTTCTATATCTAGGGCTTTTGCATCGTCCTTGATATATATGGTTAAAGCGATTTGTTCTTTGAATTGGTTGGCAATTTTTTGAGCATTAAACACAAACAAGCCTAAGGCTCCCAGGAGGAATAAAATGAGTCCTATACTGAGTACTACAGAAAAGTAAGTCGTCTGTAGTCGTCGCTTATGTAATTTTTCGATACTGGATGCCGCCACAAGAGTATTTTGAAGTAAAATTAGGCAACCCACACTTGCCTGACAAATAAACTTTTCCAGCTCCCGACAAACTGCTATTTTTAACCCTTAATTTCAATAGCTATAACTGTGGGGTACCCATTCCAAGAAATCGAAGCCAAATGGCAAGCCTATTGGCAAAAAGAACAGACCTTTAAAGCGGTTCAACCCAGCGATCTGCCCAAATATTACATTTTGGATATGTTTCCCTATCCATCAGGTGCAGGCTTGCACGTAGGGCATCCGCTTGGCTATATCGCTAGTGATATTTTTGCCCGCTACAAGCGTCATAAAGGCTTTAATGTGCTACATCCCCAAGGCTATGATTCTTTTGGACTCCCTGCCGAACAATATGCGATCCAAACCGGACAACACCCTGCCGTAACTACGGAGGAAAATATCCAACGCTATCGAGAACAATTGGATCGGATGGGCTTTTCGTTCGATTGGAGTAGAGAGGTACGTACCTCAAATCCTGATTATTATCGCTGGACCCAGTGGATTTTTATACAATTATTTGAATCTTATTATTGTACGGAGCAAAATAAAGCACGTTCGATAAAGGAACTGATTGAAATATTCGAGAAAGCGGGGAGCGATGGACTACAGGGTAGGGAAGAACTCGATAAACAATCTTTTAGTGCTGCTGACTGGAAATCTTTCTCTGCAGCAGAACAAGAAGAAATTCTTCAAAAATTTAGGTTGACCTATCTGGCTGAAACCGAGGTGAACTGGTGTCCAGAACTTGGAACCGTTTTGGCCAACGACGAAATCATCAATGGCGTTTCGGAACGGGGTGGTTATCCCGTTACAAAAAAGAAAATGAAGCAATGGATCATGCGTATCAGTACCTATGCAGAACGATTGCTTTCGGGTCTTGATGGTATTGATTGGCCAGAACCCCTAAAGGAGATGCAACGTAATTGGATCGGAAAATCGACTGGGGCTACCGTCTTTTTTCCCTTAGAGGATCACCCAGAATCCATTGAAGTGTTTACGACGCGTCCCGATACTATTTTTGGAGTCACCTTTATGACTTTGGCACCCGAACATCCTTTAGTGAATCAGATTACTACGGATGCTCAAAGGCAAGCCGTCACTGCTTATCAAGAGCAAACAGCTCAGCGTTCGGAACGAGAACGGATGGCAGATACCAAGACTATTTCAGGGGTATTTACAGGTGCCTATGCCTTACACCCCTTTACGCAGCAACAAATTCCCATTTGGATTGGGGACTATGTTTTAGCGGACTATGGAACTGGAGCTGTGATGGCCGTTCCTTGTGGAGACCAACGCGATTACGATTTTGCGAAGCATTTCGAAATTCCAATTGTCAATATTTTCGAGCAGACAGATATTTCCGAAGCTGCCTTTACGGAGAAAGGAGGGAAAGTTAGTCTACAGGAATCTGATTTTTTAAATGGATTAACCTATACCGATGCAATGCCTCGGGTAATTGAAGCCCTTGAGGAGGCAGGAGTCGGCCGAGGTACTATTAACTATCGCTTAAGAGATGCCGTGTTCAGTCGACAACGATACTGGGGAGAGCCAATTCCCATTTATTATGTCAATGGAGTCCCCCAAACCATAGCCCTGGAATATTTACCCCTTCAATTGCCTGAAGTAGATCAATATTTACCGACCCCCGAGGGAGCTCCACCTTTGGGAAATGCCACCCAATGGGCGTGGGATACCCGATCCAACGAAGTGGTAGAAACATCGCTTATTGATCATCAATCTGTTTTTCCATTGGAACTCAATACCATGCCTGGATGGGCGGGAAGTTCCTGGTATTTCTATCGTTATATGGATCCCAAAAATTCGGAACATTTTGTTTCTGCTGAAGCAGCGGATTATTGGCAAGATGTTGATTTGTATCTGGGGGGTAGAGAACATGCCACGGGGCACCTATTGTATTCGAGATTTTGGCAAAAATTCTTATTCGATCGCAAATGGTTACCGGTTGAAGAATATGCCAAAAAATTGATCAATCAAGGCATGATTTTAGGGAGTACAGCTTTTGTGCATCGAATCGAAGGGACGCAGCACTATGTCTCTGCAGATGCTTTAGCGGAACACAAAACCCAACCCATCCGAGTAGATGTGAGTTTAGTGAATGCCCAGGACGAAATTTTGGTAAGTGATTTGCAGCAATGGCAGCCACAGTTTGCTGAAGCAACATTTGAGGCACCTCAGGGAAAGCTTAAGGTTTCCCGAGAAGTTGAAAAAATGTCAAAGTCCAAATACAATGTGGTGAATCCAGACGCCATTTGTGATCGTTATGGAGCAGATACCTTAAGGTTATACGAAATGTTTTTAGGCCCATTGGAGCAAGCCAAACCTTGGAATACCGCTGGAATATCTGGAGTGCATAACTTTTTAAATAAGGTGTATAGACTTTACTTTAAAGATGACCTTTGGCAGGTAAATACGGATCAAGCTGACCCTAAAGCCCTAAAATCATTCCACGCAACTCTTAAAAAAGTAACCGAGGATATTGAGCAGTTTTCATTTAATACCTGTGTCAGTGCCTTGATGATCTGCGTGAATGACCTCAGTAGTTTGAACTGTAATCAAAAAGAAATTTTAGAACCGTTGGCTGTACTGTTAAGCCCTTTTGCTCCTCACTTAGCAGAAGAACTTTGGAGCCGATTGGGTCATTCGGGCAGTATTGCTAGGATTCCTTTTCCGGAGTTTAATCCAGACTATTTAGTAGAAACTGAAAAGAATTATCCGGTTTCTTTTAATGGAAAGATGCGTTTCCAATTGACTTTAGCAGCAGATTTAGATAAGAAAGCAATTGAGGAAGCCGTGCTTGCCAACGAACAAACCCTTAAATATGTAGATGGAAAACCCATCAAAAAGGTGATTGTAGTACCGGGGAAGATTATTAATATCGTGATCTGATGTTTTCCTTTCAGCCTTTTGAGTTTATCGGTCTTTTAGCAGGAATACTAACCACAGGTGCATTTATTCCTCAGGTACTCAAAATTTGGAAAACCCAATCGACCAAAGATATTTCGGTAAGTATGTATCTGGTTATGATAACGGGGGTTGTTCTTTGGTTTGTCTATGGGGTTTATATCGAAAGTTTTTCGATTATTGTCAGTAATATAGTAGCCTTTAGTTTACAACTTACGATTCTGATATTGAAGTTAAAGAATGGATAAATCCCTGGATTTAGAACAAGTTTCTTACATTTAAAATAAAAATGCTCCTCATATTTATTGCCGTTTCGATTCTTAGTGCTTGGGTGAGTAACACCCTTAAGTCTAAGTTTAAAACCTATTCGGCCCTTCCTTTGCAAAATGGATTAAGTGGAAAAGAAATTGCCGAACAAATGTTGTTGGATCACGGTATTCGAGGCGTTCGTGTGCAGTCTGTTCCAGGTCAGTTGACGGATCATTACAATCCGGTTAAAAAAACCATTAATCTAAGTGAGCAGGTATATCATAAAAGAAATGCGGCTGCCGCAGCTGTTGCAGCTCATGAATGTGGACATGCGGTACAACATGCCCAAAGCTATCAATGGCTTCAACTTCGAACGGCTTTAGTTCCTGTAGTTCAGTTCGCTTCTCAATTTTCAGTCTTCTTTATTTTGGGAGGATTGGGGTTATGGCAGATTTCTCCTTTGGGTTTCAATTTAGGTTTGTTGGGAATCGGGATATTTGGTTTAGGGGCTTTATTTAGTTTGGTGACCCTACCCGTGGAGTTTGATGCTAGTCAACGGGCACTCCAATGGTTACAGAGAAAAAATATGGTTACCCAACAGGAGAAAGCTGCTGCGCAAGATGCCCTAAAATGGGCGGCAATGACCTATGTGGTAGCTGCTCTTGGCGCCTTGGCTACGCTCCTCTATTTTGTTTCACGATTTTTAGGTTCCAATCGAGACTAAAGATGGAGTTGTCGGTGGATTTGCTCTTCTAAGGAAATAAATGTTTCGGTACGTGAAACTCCAGGAATGGTTTGAATACTTCGATTCAAAAGATCCATAAGATGCTTGTTGTCTCGACATTGGAGTTTGATAAAAATACTCCAATCCCCTGTGGTGTAATGACATTCGAGTACTTCAGGGATTTTTTTTAATCGAGCTACGGTGTTTTTATTATTACTGGCTTTGTCTAAAAAAACACCGACAAAGGCTAAAGTTTTAAACCCCAAAACCGAAGGGTCTATGATCATTTGTGATCCTTTGAAGAATCCGAATTGTTCTAATTTCCGAATCCTTTGATGTACTGCTGCACCTGAGATTCCAGCAGATTTAGAAATTTCTGTAACTGAAATTCGGGCATTGTCCATCAAGGAACGAATAATTACTTTGTCGATACCATCAATTTCCAAATTGTTGTTGTTTAATCGCATTACTGTAGATTTAGGGTCTTAAAAGATCCAAATTATTAAAAATTTTAAAGCATGAATCTAAAATCTCTTGACTTTCTTTCTACAGGTATACTCTTTGTGCTATTCGGAATTATCGGGGGTGCTTTTGGAGCCCATGCTTTAGCGGCACATCTGGACTCAAAGGCTTTAAACGCCTTTCATACGGCTTGTGACTATTGGATATATCAAGGACTAGGACTGATTTTACTTTCCAGTATTCCCAGATTGGAGTCGATAGGAATCCAAACGCAACTGAGACTTTTGACGCTAGGAACCATTTTGTTTTCCTTGAGCATAACCTTCTTATGCTTGGATCAATTGATGGGGGTGTCATTGACTTGGCTGGGTCCCATAACTCCCCTAGGAGGAAGCTTGATTATAGTGGCATGGGCAGGAGTTTTGTGGAAGCTCCTAAAAAAATAAACGCAAGAGTCTTTCTATTTCCCTTGGATGTAATTCTCAATCGCCATAGTCATTGAGGGCGATTTTTCTGAGGGTGCTGCGATATCGATCCGGAGGTCTGCCTTTTCAGCTGCTTTTTGGGTGCTATTTCCAAAAACAGCAATACGGGTTTTGTTTTGCTCGAAATCTGGGAAATTTGTAAACAAAGATTCGATTCCAGAAGGACTGAAAAAAACCAAAACATCATATTTGACATCTCGAAGATCGGACAAGTCACTAACCACAGTTTTGTAGAGTTGAACTCGAGTCCAGTCGACCTTCATTTGATCCAAAACTTGGGGAATACTCGGCTTTAGAATATCTGAGGTCGGAAGTAAGTACTTTTCGTTTTTAAACTTTTTGAACGTAGCTTCCAGATCGGCTATACTTCGTTCTCCTACATAAATTTTGCGCTTACGATAAACGACATACTTTTGAAGGTAGTAAGCTACAGCTTCGGATTGGCAAAAGTACTTGGTGGTATCCGGTACTTTAAAACGCATTTCTTCTGCTAGCCGAAAGAAATGGTCGACAGCATTTCTACTGGTGAGTATGATGTTGTCAAAATTGTTAAAGTCAATTTTTTGTTGACGAACGTCTTTACCCGTCAATCCTTCTACGTGAATAAAAGGGCGGAAGTCGATTTTGACTTTGAATTTTTCCTCTAAGCGTTTGTAGGGAGATTTTTCTGAGTTTGGGGCGGGTTGAGACACCAAGATCGTTTTAACTTTCATAAGTGTTTTCTATAAGCTAGCTGTGTTGAACCAAGTGATCAGCAACAGCCAAGGCGCTAATTTTAGGGCACAAAGATACAATATAAAAGATAAATATGACCGATGCTCTTGTTTAAAATATTTAGAGATTACCTCGAGTTGAACCCACCCTAAGTAGATCAAAGACAAAGCACTAAAACCGTTCAGGAACATTGGATCGAATGCCCCGAAAAAATAGATTAGTAGTCCAATAAACATGAGATATCCCCAGCGAAAAACAGAAACATTTGACTCTGAAATAGCTGTCACAACGCCACTGCTGACACCAAAGATAAAAAAGAGTAGTCTGGATAAAAGCCATCTCCCAACGAATAGAAGCCCTATACTTCCTATATGAATTCCATATTGATATCCGTTGAAAATCGCAAGTCTTGTATGGATTTGAAAAAATAAGCCTAAAGTCAAGATCAGGAATAAAAAATTAAGCAGGCTAAACGGATCTGAAGTTCCTATGTTTGACTCTCGACGTAAGTTTTTGGGGAAAGGATCTCTGTTTCTCAGCTCACATATAGCATAAAATCTGGCGGGTTCAATCATTTTTATAACAACCCACAGTACAAAAAGTAAGAGAAAGAGAAGTTTTATTTCCCATTGCGTATCTTGGATAAGGCTCGACCACTGTATCATGCTTCAAAAGTAGCAAGAATCTATTTTTAAGAAAGATTTCAGAGAATAGACCCATCGCTTTCGCACTTTGGGTTGTACTTTTGGAGAGATGAAAAGCTTGATTATTATTCCGACCTACAACGAAATCGAGAATATTGAAGATATTATTCAGGCTGTGCTATCCACTGCTTCAACGGTTGATATTCTGGTTGTGGACGATAATTCTCCCGACGGTACAGCCGAAAGGGTAGAACAATTCATGTCGGAAACCCCCAATCGGATACATCTGCTTAAACGCCCAGACAAAAACGGTTTAGGACAAGCCTATATAGCAGGTTTTCGATGGGCAGTCGAGCGGGATTATTTCGCTGTTGTTCAGATGGATGCTGATTTTTCACATGATCCCAAGGTGATCCCTATCATGATTCGGTCTTTAGAACAAAATCAAATGGTAATCGGGTCTCGTTACATCAAAGGGGTAAATGTGGTCAATTGGCCTATCGGTCGCATTTTACTTTCTTATGGAGCATCTATGTATGTGCGTTGGATTACGGGCATGCCTGTAAAAGATCCTACTGGAGGATTCAATGCCATCCGTATGGATATCCTGAAGCAGCTGAATTTTTCTGAAATTCGTTTTGTAGGCTATGCTTTTCAGATTGAAATGAAATACTGGGCGTGGCGTTCAGGTTTTGATCTACAAGAAATCCCTATTGTTTTTACCAATCGTGAAAAAGGAGTCTCCAAGATGCATGGAAATATCATTTGGGAAGCCCTTTATGGGGTTTTATATTTGCGTCTGTTAAAAAAACACAAGCATGTCTAAATTATTGATACAACAAGCAACACTGGTTAACGAGGGAAAATCTTTTGTTGCAGATGTTCTAATTGAAGATGAAAAAATTTCGGCTGTAGAATCTCGTATTAGTCCTGATTCTACCATGGAAATTATAGATGCCACCGGACTCCACCTCTTACCGGGTTTGATCGACGACCAGGTACACTTCAGAGAACCCGGATTAACCCATAAGGCAGATATCGAAAGTGAATCAAAGGCAGCTGTTGCCGGAGGAATAACCAGTTATCTAGAAATGCCCAATACAAACCCACAGACGACATCAGCCGCTGCCTTTCAGGATAAATTAGATCGAGCTGACGAAAAGTCTTGGGCGAATTACAATTTTCTTTTCGGAGGAACTAATGACAACATAGAAGAAATTAGGGCTATTGATATCCACAAAGTTGCTGGCCTAAAATTATTTTTAGGTTCTTCTACGGGGAACATGCTGGTAGATGACGAAGAAGTCTTGGAGGAGGTTTTTCGGTCGACCCCATTAAGGATTGCAGTCCACTGTGAGGACGAGCAAACCATTCGAACCAATCTGGCTCAACACAAGGAACAATATGGGGATGCTATTCCGATCGAAAAACATCCAGTCATCCGAAGCGAAGAGGCTTGTTATAAATCCTCTTCAAAAGCTGTAGCTCTAGCCCAAAAAACCGGTGCACGCCTCCATGTATTTCATTTGTCTACAGCCAAGGAATTAGCATTATTTTCCAACGATAAGCCGCTTCAAGACAAAAAAATCACGGCCGAGGTTTGTGTACACCACTTGTGGTTTTCAGACGAGGACTATTCCCAAAAAGGGACCCATATCAAATGGAATCCGGCAGTTAAAAAAGCCTCGGATCGGGATGCCCTCTGGGAAGCCCTTAACGATGATCGAATCGATGTTATTGCAACCGATCATGCGCCACATACGCTAGAAGAAAAAGCGGGAAACTATCTTCAAGCTCCTAGTGGGGGTCCCTTGGTGCAGCATGCGCTACTGGCCTTGTTGCATAGTGTTAAACAAGGGAAAATTACGCTTGAGAAATTGGTTCAAAAGGCTTGCCATAACCCTGCGATTTTATTTGATATAGCTCAAAGAGGATATATCCGACCGGGTTATTATGCCGATTTGGTTTTGGTAGATCTCAACAAGACCTACACCGTTACCCCAGACAATATTTTAGCCAAGTGTGGGTGGTCTCCGTTTTTGGGACAGACCTTTGATGCCTGCGTAGAACATACCCTCGTGAATGGTCATGTGGCCTACTCTAAGGGGGATTTCACTCAAAGACCTCCCGTAAAAGCTTTAAATTTCGATCGATGAATGTTAGATTTGGATTGTTGATTTTAGTGTTCTTGTGCTTTCAGTGTCAAGACAGGTCTTATATTCCACCCCCTAAAAATCTAATTTCGGAGCCATCCATGATTGATATTTTGGTGGATATAAGTCTGATGGAAAGCCTCGAAAAAAGCAGCCGAGGTAAACTGATTAATGACTATGAATTTAGCATGGAATATATCTATCAAAAATATGCCATCGATAGTCTTCAATTGGCTACAAGTCGTGGGTATTATGCACAACATCCCAAAGAATATCTGCAAATTCACAAGGCATCAGAATACATACTAGAACGAATGGTAGATAGTCTGAATCGACTCAAAAGGGAAGAGCGTAAAAAGAAAGAAGATTAGGATTTTCCCCAGTTGGCTCTTGAGTTGAGTAGTTGAATACTTTCGCCCCATGGCGTGTATCGAAAATCACTCATCTGTTCAATTTTTGATCCATCGTAGGAGGCTGTGGAAAATAGATTAGCGATTAAGCCTTTGCTCAGTACTCGCTTTTTGAGTTTAAATATGCCTAAGAGGTATTCCCCATAATAAAATATCCATAGCCAAAATTTCTGGAGTCTTTTACGAGGTCCTTGATGCCCCCAAGGAGCTGCAAGGGCTGTAAAAATTTCCTTGTAAGTTTTGTTGACAGTAACCAAGATAAAGCGTTCTCCTTGAATTTTGGAGGACATCAGGGTGGTGATTGCACGTGCTACTTCTGTAGCGGTCACAAAACCTGTTTGGGCAGGTGGATAGAAACTATTTTGTTTTTTCGCTCGTTGGGTAAAGGCTCCACTGCTGCGACGCCAAAAAGCATCTGTAAGGATAATCCCAGGATTGACAATAACACAATCCAAGCCTTCTTCCTGACCCCTCCAAACTTCCATTTCGGATAAATATTTACTCCAAGCATAGGCTGTTTGAGTTGCTTCAGGATTCCATTGACTTTTCTCGTTCAACATCCCTCCATCTAGCGATCCTAAAGCAGCTATGGAACTTACAAATGCAAATTTTTCGATTTTATGCTTAAGTGCTAAATCCACCATAAGGGCTGTGCCTTTGATATTGGTTTCCAAAACAGCCTGGTCTTCGGAAGGGGCGAAAGCAACTCGAGCGGCACAATGAAAGACGCGTTTGACCCCTTCAAAAGCTTGTTCCAAAGCCGCTGGATCGAATAGGTCAGCCGCTTTCCAATGAATTTGTTGTTCTATAAGTTCAGGAGAAAAACCTAATAATTGTAAATAGTTTTGGGTCCGCTGTTTTCGGGTCTCTTTACGATAAAGAGCTAAACACTTTTGATTTGTTTTGAGAAGTTCGGCCAGAACATGGCTTCCTACAATTCCAGTAGCACCAGTAATCAAATTCATAGATGTGAAAGATAGTTCTTTTTTTTGCTTGATTTGAAAACATATATTTGCGGATATATATAAAATCATGCCCAAAAATTTTATTGAAGAGTTACGCTGGAGAGGAATGCTCCATGATATGACCCCAGAAACTGAAAGTTTCCTGCTCGAGCATCCATCTGCAGGATATATCGGATTTGACCCCACCGCAGATTCACTTCACATCGGAAGTTTAGTGCAAATCATTATTCTGATGCATTTTCAGCGTTCTGGTCATCAGCCTTTTGCCTTGGTAGGAGGAGCTACGGGTATGATTGGAGACCCTTCAGGCAAGTCAAGTGAAAGAAACTTGCTTGATGCCGAACAGCTCCAAGTCAACATTGCAGGAATTCAAAAGCAATTGGAACGTTTTTTAGACTTTACTACCGATGCTCCCAATAAGGCGATGTTGGTTAACAACTACGACTGGATGAAAAATTACAGCCTTATTGATTTTTCACGAGATATCGGAAAACATATCACGGTCAATTATATGATGGCTAAAGATTCCGTTAAAAAACGCTTGGGATCCGAATCTCAGGTAGGAATGTCATTTACTGAGTTTACCTATCAACTGCTTCAGGGCTACGATTTTTTACACCTCTATCAAAACCATCAGTGTAAAGTACAGATGGGAGGATCGGATCAATGGGGAAATATCACTACAGGGACTGAGTTGATCCGAAGAAAAGCCAGCGGAAAGGCCTATGCTGTTACTTGTCCTTTGATTACCAAAGCCGATGGCACCAAATTCGGAAAAACGGAGGGTGGAAATGTGTGGTTAGATGCCGAAAAAACATCTCCTTTTAAATTTTATCAATATTGGTTGAACGCTTCAGATGAAGATGCTCAAAAATACATTCGCATTTTTACTTTTTTGGATCAAAAAACGATTCAGGATTTGGAAGCGGCTCATCAAGAAGCACCTCATTTAAGACAGCTCCAGAAAACTATAGCTGAGGAAGTTACTCGGATGGTACATTCCGATGAAGATTTGGAAATCGCTCAAAAGGCAACTCAAATTCTATTCGGTAAATCAACAACAGAAGATTTAAAAGCCCTTGAAGCGCGTACCTTATTAGAAATTTTTGAAGGAGTTCCACAAGCTCGAATCCCTCGAGATCTGATCCAGCAGGGAATGGATATGATTCAAGTGTTGGCCGGAGCAACTCAATTTCTTAAATCCAACGGAGAAGCCAGAAGAGCATTAAAAGAAAATTCTATTTCGGTTAATAAAGAAAAAGTATCCGAGGAATTTCAATTGACTAGTGCTCACTTACTTGCCGATCAATTCATATTGTTGCAACGAGGGAAGAAAAACTACTATTTGGTAGTGGTGGAGGATTAAAAGACCATCAAATTACAACCCCGAACATCGGCAGTATCGAAACGCCCGAGAACTTCAAAACTTCCGTCGGGATAGATACGCCCAAGATCTTGGGTGGCAATAAAGGGACAGCTCTGATAATTGGCTAAGTCTATAATATTTAAGCCAACTTGTTTGTTTGTTGTTTCGATTTGAAGCGGGTCTTCGGTGGAACGACCCAGAACACGCATCCATGGGGGGCAATGGAAGCGCCCCTGACTTGAGGCATAGGCTTGGGAAAACAACTCTGTCATTCCATATTCGGAGTGAATCGTAGAAACTCCAAAAGCTTGTTGTAATTCTCGATGCAGCTCGGAACGTATAATTTCTTTTCTTCGTCCTTTCATTCCTCCCGTTTCCATGATCACTGTTTGAGGTAATTCTATGGGGCCTAAAGCCGCTAGATCTAAAAGGGCAAAGCTTACCCCAAGCAAAAGCGTTTTTTTCTTTTCTTGTGCTAATTCCAAAAGCTTGAAGCGTAGATCCGTTAGTCGATCCAAATAAAACCCATTTTCTGGATGACCACTCAATTCCATAAGTTTTTGCGTCATATACACTAGAGAAGAGTCGTCTCGTTCTAAATAGGAAGGGAGCAAAGCAAGAATAGTCCAATCCGAAGGAGCGCCATAAAACTGCTCAAAGGTTTGGGTAAAACTTTGTTCGTAGGCATCAATATTTCTGACTTCGTGTGTAGAGACTTGGTCGGAAGAAGTACCGCTGGACCGAAATCTATGGGTAATGGGAGCTTCCGAAGTACTGATCGAATGGGATTTAAAAAGCTCAACTGGCAGAAAGGGAATGTCGGATATAACTTTGCAGTCTTCGGGAGCTATGTTTAAAAGTGTACAATAGGCTCGATACACCGGATTGTTTTCGAATTGATGGTGGAAGTTTATCCAAGTCACTTGTTCGAAAGCTTCTGCAGAATTAATTTCCCAGAATGGAGGCAGCGTTTTCACAGTTCAAAAGTAGTGAAATCGAAGATTTAAGGGATAATTAGCCTACGACTTGCCCGGAAATTTCCTTGTTGTATGGTAACGATATAAATTCCCTTTTGAAGATGATTTAAATAAACCTTCTGAGCACTCGTTTTTTCGGTATATACCAAATGTCCAATAGCGTTGTAAATATGGATTTCTTTGACTTCGCTTCGGGAACTACTGATGTGAAGAGGATTTTGAGTAAGGGGGTTGGGGCTGATGTCAAAAGTGAACACTTCGGAAGCCTGAGCAAGAGGCCATTGGGTTTGTTGTTGCCCTTGACAAATGGCTGCTCCGAAGGATAAAAAGCCAATAAAAAATAGTGTTTTAAGCAAAATTTTGGGGTTTAGTACAGTTAAAGATAACTATAAGGAAACATAAACACCTCATTGGAATGTTTATTTTCGTTAAATTGAAGTACTTCAAAAAATAATAGGCAATTCAAATTCTAAATGAAAAAAAGCAATACACGAATACTATTAGTAGACGACGAAGAGGATATTTTAGAAATCCTAAGCTATAATTTATCTCAAGAAGGCTATAAAGTATTTACTGCAGGAGATGGACTGGAAGCTATAAAACAAGCCGAAAAGCACAAACCACACCTGATTATTATGGATGTTATGATGCCTAAAATGGACGGGATCGAAGCTTGTGAGGAATTGAGGAAAAATCATGTTTTTAATGATACCATTATTATGTTTTTAACCGCTCGAGCAGAGGACTACTCCTATGTAGCTGCTTTTGAGGCGGGTGCTGATGATTATGTTCCAAAACCCATCAAGCCCAAAGTACTCCTGTCGAAAGTAAAAGGCTTATTGAGACGCATCAAAAAACAGGAAGAAGAGGTTGATAATATCAGAATTGGGGACCTGTTAATCGATCGGGAAGAATATAAAGTCGTGGTAGGAGAAAAGTCGTTTAATCTTCCTCGAAAAGAATTTGAGTTGTTGTATCTACTGGCTTCCAAACCCGAAAAAGTATTTAAGCGTGAAAAAATCATGGAGAAAGTATGGGGAAGTGAAGTGATTGTTGGGGATAGAACCATCGATGTTCACATCCGGAAATTACGTGAAAAAGTAGGAGACCAATACTTTAAGACTGTTAAAGGAGTTGGCTATAAATTTGTAGTTCAACAAGCATAGTTTGGTCGTGTTTCGATTTTTTCAATCCAATATATTTTTTCAGTTAGCTCTGATCCTTTCGCTCATCGTCGGTTTGGGTGGAATACTCTTCTTCACCTATGTTGTGGAGGTTGATCTCAGCGGAGAAATCCTCATTTTATTTGTCTTGTTTTTGGCCATGTTTTTTGGGGTGACCTATGCATTGTTACATTTTAGAATCGGAAAATTTGTCTCTCTGCAGGTCAAGTCCATTTATACCAATTTACTTCCTTCGGGATATTCTCATCAGCGCGATGCGATGCTGTCAGATATAGAAACCCTTCAAAAAAGTGTACAGCAATATGCCAGCGATAATCAGTTGGAGATCGAACGCTTAAAAGTCCGGGAAGATTATAGAAGAGAGTTTATTGGAAATATTTCTCATGAATTAAAAACGCCCTTGTTTACTGTTCAGGGCTATATACTAACCCTTTTAGATGGTGGGGTAAAGGACAAAAAAATTCGAAACAAATACTTGCGCAGATCGGCCAAGGGAGTCGAGCGTCTCATTTATATTGTTAAAGATATGGACCTGATTACCAAATTTGAATCGGGAATCCAAACCATCGATCGTTCTTCATTTAATTTGATTGAAGTAGTTCAAAATGTTTTTGACCTTTTTGAAATGGAAGCTGCTAAGAACGAAATAAAACTCAATTTTGATCGACTCTATGTAAACCCTATTTGGGTGTATGCAGATAAAGAAAGAATTCAGCAGGTCTTAACCAATTTGGTGATTAACTCTCTTAAATATGGGAAACAAAAGGGGATAACAGAAATCAGTATCAGCGATTTTGCGGATTCTAAAGTCTTAATTCGAGTAGTCGATAATGGAGAAGGAATCGATAAGGAAAATATTCCCCGACTTTTTGAACGTTTCTACAGGGTAGAGCGCACACGCTCAAGAGCAGGTGGAGGATCTGGTTTAGGTCTTTCTATTGTGAAACATATTATAGAGGCCCACCAAGAACAAATTTTTGTGGAAAGTACATTAGGAGTAGGTTCAGAGTTTTCATTTACTTTGCCAAAAGCGGAAGCCCTTGAAGAACTCCCTTTAGGAGTTTCCTAA
>WTJH01000020.1 GCA_011524915.1 Flavobacteriales bacterium
GAGGTGCTGCGAATCCATCGCCACCGGTTGGACCCGCGCTGGGTGCCGCAGGAGTGAATATCATGGAGTTCTGTAAGCAGTTTAATGCTCGTACACAGGACAAGCAAGGCAAGGTCTTGCCCGTGGTCATTTCTGTATACAAAGACAAATCATTTGAATTTGTAATTAAGACACCGCCAGCGGCCGTTCAACTGATGGAAGCAGCCAAAGCTAAAAAAGGGTCTGGGGAGCCCAACCGAAACAAAGTCGCCTCTGTTAGTTGGGACCAAGTCCGAACGATAGCAGAAGACAAAATGCCCGATTTAAATGCATTTACAATCGAGTCTGCAATGAAAATGGTCGCAGGAACAGCACGTTCTATGGGATTCACGGTTTCGGGCGATTCACCTTTTCAAAATTAATTAGGCTATGGCACGTTTAACAAAAAATCAAAAAGCTGCTCGAGCGAAAGTTGATCCTAAGAATCTCTATTCTCTTAAAGAAGCCTCTGCCTTGGTGAAGGAAGTATCCTTTGCTAAGTTCGACGCCTCTGTAGACCTAGCGATTCGATTGGGAGTAGACCCGCGAAAAGCAAATCAAATGGTCCGTGGTGTAGTGACACTACCTCACGGTACAGGAAAAACAGTTCGTGTATTGGCTTTAGTGACTCCAGATAAAGAGGAGGAAGCGAAGCAAGCCGGTGCCGACTTTGTAGGACTTGATGAGTACCTACAAAAAATCAAAGACGGATGGACCGATGTAGATGTCATCGTAACCATGCCTAGTGTTATGGGGAAATTAGGACCTTTGGGCCGTGTATTAGGGCCAAGAGGATTGATGCCTAACCCAAAAACTGGAACGGTTACTATGGATATCGGAAAGGCTGTTGCTGATGTAAAAGGAGGGAAGATCGACTTTAAAGTTGATAAGACCGGAATTGTACATGCAGCTATTGGAAAGACTTCTTTTGATGCAGACAAAATCTTTGAAAATGCAGACGAATTGCTGAACACTATTGTAAAGCTCAAGCCGTCTACTACCAAAGGAACCTATATCAAGAGTATTTCCCTTTCCAGTACTATGAGTCCTGGAATTCCTGTAGATACCAAAATTGTTTAGTCTTAAATTATTGAATAATGACTAGAGAAGAAAAAGCCCAAGTAATTCAGGATTTGACCGCCGAGATTTCGGAGGCTAAAACCCTTTACTTAACCGATATTGAAGGTTTAAATGCCGTGCAAACAACAGCACTTCGTCGTGCTTGTTTTAAAGCAGGAATTAGACTATCGGTCGTTAAAAACACACTTTTATCGAAAGCAATGGATGCTTCCGATAAAGACTTTGGAGAGTTGCAATCTGTGCTAAAAGGAAATACATCATTGATGTTTTCTGAAGCTGGAAATGCACCTGCAAAGCTGATTAAGGATTTCCGTAAAAAATCGGAAAAACCCCTATTGAAAGGAGCTTATATTGAAGAAGCGGTTTACATAGGCGATGACCAAATTGATTCTTTAGTGGCGATCAAGTCACGCGAGGAATTGATTGGAGACATCATCCTATTGTTGCAATCGCCTGCGAAGAACGTTGTTTCTGGACTGAAGTCTGGAGGAGGCAAACTTGCAGGAATTTTGCAAACGCTTGCTGAAAAAGAAGCTTAATAAACTATTGTACGCACTCGACACTTAAATAAAAATTTCAACACCAAAACATTTTTAAAATGGCAGATTTAAAAGAATTCGCAGAACAGTTGGTCAATTTGACTGTAAAAGAAGTCAATGAACTTGCTGATATACTAAAAGAGGAATACGGCATTGAGCCTGCAGCAGCTGCTGTAGCAGTTGCTGGAGCTGCTGGCGCCGCTGGCGGAGCTGATGCAGCTGAGGAAAAGTCAGAATTTGACGTAATCCTTAAGTCAGCAGGAAGTTCTAAGCTTGCTGTTGTAAAACTCGTAAAAGAATTGACAGGTCTTGGGCTTAAAGAAGCCAAAGAAGTTGTTGACGGTGCACCTAGCCCTATTAAAGAGGGTGTTTCTAAAGACGAAGCTGAAGGGCTTCAGAAGTCTCTTGAAGAAGCAGGTGCAGAGGTTGAGCTTAAGTAAGCAAACCTCCACACAAATTAGGGTAGGCTTTTGAAGTAAAATTCAAAGGCCTTTCCCCTTTTGATTTCATGCCCCAAAAACATACAACAGGATTGAGTTAAATTTATACTGATGCCGAACACCGCTACGAACCGTATCAACTTTGCGAACGCAAAACACACCCCAAATTATCCTGATTTCTTAGACATTCAGATCAAATCCTTTCAAGATTTCTTTCAGTTGGAAACTAAAACCGACGAACGTATAGAAGAAGGATTATTTAACACCTTTAAAGAAAATTTTCCGATCACCGATACCCGAAACCAGTTTGTACTGGAGTTTTTGGACTATTTCGTTGATCCCCCACGTTACTCCATCCAGGAGTGTATCGAACGTGGACTTACGTATTCTGTACCACTCAAAGCGCGTTTAAAGCTCTATTGTACGGACGCAGAGCACGAAGATTTTGAAACCATCGTTCAGGATGTTTTCCTAGGAACGATCCCATATATGACTCCCTCCGGGACTTTTGTAATCAACGGTGCTGAACGTATCGTTGTTTCTCAGTTACACCGTTCTCCAGGAGTATTTTTCGGTCAATCTTTCCACGCCAATGGAACCAAGCTATACTCTGCTCGAGTAATTCCATTCAAAGGTTCCTGGATCGAATTTGCGACAGACATCAACAGTGTGATGTATGCTTATATCGACCGAAAGAAAAAATTACCCGTAACAACCCTCTTCCGAGCCATCGGATACGAGCGTGATAAAGACATCCTCGAAATCTTTGATTTAGCAGAGGAAGTTAAAGTCACTAAGACGGGTCTTAAAAAAGCCATCGGCAGAAAATTAGCGGCTCGTGTCCTGAAGACTTGGCACGAAGATTTTGTAGATGAAGATACAGGAGAGGTAATCTCTATTGAACGAAACGAGGTCTTGATCGATCGGGATACGGTGATCGAAAAAGAACACTTAGACGAAATTCTAGAAGCGGATGTCAAAACCATCTTGTTGCACAAACAAGATTCTCAGCTTTCGGAATACGCCATCATCAATAACACGCTTCAGAAAGATCCCACCAACTCTGAAAAAGAGGCTGTGGAGCACATCTATCGTCAGTTGCGAAATGCAGAACCGCCAGATGAAGATACAGCACGTGGAATCATCGATAAATTATTCTTCTCCGACCAGCGGTATAACTTAGGAGAAGTAGGGCGTTATCGAATGAACAAAAAACTTGGCTTGGATGTTGAAATGGACAAGCAAGTTTTGACCAAACTCGATATCATTACCATTGTTAAATATCTGATCAACCTCATCAACTCTAAAGCAGAGATCGATGATATTGATCACTTATCGAACCGTCGTGTCCGAACCGTAGGAGAACAGTTGTCTTCTCAGTTTGGTGTTGGATTGGCACGTATGGCACGTACCATCCGCGAACGAATGAACGTTCGTGATAACGAAGTATTTACACCCATTGACTTGATCAATGCGAAGACTTTATCTTCTGTGATCAATTCGTTCTTTGGAACAAATCAGTTGTCTCAGTTTATGGATCAAACCAATCCATTAGCTGAAATTACACACAAAAGACGTTTGTCTGCTTTAGGACCTGGAGGTCTTTCCAGAGAAAGAGCAGGATTTGAGGTACGTGACGTACACTATACGCACTACGGTCGTTTATGTCCAATTGAAACTCCTGAAGGACCGAATATTGGTCTGATTTCTTCGCTTGGGGTATTCGCCAAAGTGAACAACCTCGGGTTTATAGAAACGCCTTACCGTAAAGTTGAAAACGGAAAAATCAATTTAGAGGAAACCATCTACCTAAGTGCCGAAGAGGAAGAGAATAAACTCATTGCTCAGGCCAACGTTGCCTTTAAAGAGGACGGTACCATTACCAACGATCGCGTTATTGCACGAGATCAGGCCGACTTCCCCGTAGTTACACCAGATCAGGTGAACTATACGGATGTGGCACCCAACCAGATTGCTTCCATCTCTGCATCTTTGATTCCTTTCCTAGAGCACGATGATGCGAACCGTGCTTTGATGGGATCCAATATGATGCGCCAGGCGGTTCCACTTTTACGTCCCGATTCACCTATCGTAGGAACTGGATTGGAGCAACAAGTAGCTTCGGATTCGAGAGTTTTGATCAATGCCGACCGAGACGGAGTAGTCGAATATGTAGATGCAGACCATATCACCATTCGCTTTGATCTAACGGATCGCGAAAAGTTGATTCGTTTCGAAGGGGAAACAAAAACATACGACCTGATCAAATTCCGTAAAACCAACCAAGGGACTTGTATCAACCTGAAGCCGATTGTTAAAAAAGGCGATCGAGTCAAAAAGGGTCAAGTACTTTCTCAGGGGTATGCTACGGAAAAAGGAGAATTGGCCTTGGGTCGAAATATGAAAGTAGCCTTTATGCCTTGGAAAGGGTATAACTTTGAGGATGCGATCGTAATTTCTGAAAAAGTAGTTCGTGAAGATATCTTTACGTCTATTCATATCGATGAATATTCCTTAGATGTTCGAGATACCAAACTCGGTTCTGAAGAACTTACCAATGATATTCCTAATGTAAGTGAAGAGGCGACTAAAGACCTGGACGAAAACGGAATGATCCGCGTAGGGGCTGAAGTCAATCCTGGAGACATTTTGATCGGAAAAATTACACCTAAAGGGGAATCTGATCCTACTCCAGAAGAGAAATTATTACGTGCCATCTTTGGAGATAAAGCCGGAGATGTTAAAGATGCTTCTCTAAAAGCACCCCCATCGCTTCGCGGAGTTGTCATTGATAAAAAACTCTTTACTCGTTCCATTAAGGACAAGCGTAAGCGCAATCAAGATAAATTAGAGCTCGAAGCTTTAGAGGAAACTTACGATGTAAAATTCGAAGAGTTGAAGCAAGTCTTGGTAGACAAGCTCTTTACAATCCTCAACGGAAAAACATGTCAAGGCGTACAAAACGATCTTGGAGAGGAAGTATTACCGAAAGGAAAGAAATACACACTTAAACTCTTATCTTCTGTAGAAGACTACACCCACCTAACGCGTGGTACTTGGACAACTACGGACGAAACCAATGCTTTGGTTGCGGACTTATTGCACAACTACAAGATCAAAGAAAACGATCTTCAAGGAAACCTAAGACGTGAGAAGTTTACCATTTCTGTGGGAGATGAACTGCCTGCAGGAATCAAGAAACTTGCCAAAGTATATATCGCTAAAAAGCGTAAGCTGAAAGTAGGTGATAAAATGGCGGGACGTCACGGAAACAAGGGTATTGTTGCCCGTATTGTCCGTGAGGAAGAGATGCCATTCTTGGAAGATGGAACCCCTGTGGATATCGTATTGAACCCATTGGGAGTACCTTCTCGAATGAATATCGGACAGATCTACGAAACCGTACTGGGCTGGGCCGGACAAAAATTAGGGCAAAAATTTGCCACTCCAATTTTTGACGGAGCTACCTTGGATCAGATCAACGAACTGACCGATAAAGCTGGAGTACCTCAGTTTGGACACACCTATCTCTACGATGGTGGAACAGGAGAGCGCTTCGACCAACCGGCAACGGTAGGGGTGATCTACATGCTCAAATTGGGCCACATGGTAGACGACAAGATGCACTCTCGATCCATCGGGCCTTACTCGCTGATTACGCAACAGCCTCTTGGAGGTAAAGCGCAGTTTGGAGGACAGCGTTTTGGAGAGATGGAGGTTTGGGCACTCGAAGCTTATGGAGCGTCCAGCACCCTACAAGAAATCTTGACAGTGAAGTCCGATGATGTCATTGGACGTGCTAAAACCTATGAATCTATCGTCAAAGGAGATTCATTACCTGAAGCAGGACTTCCAGAATCATTCAATGTATTGATGCACGAGCTTAAAGGACTCGGTTTAGATATCCGTTTGGAGGAATAATTTGATAAAATCGTATCGAACAGTATTATGGCTAGAACCAACGAAACGTTAACCCAAAAGAAATTCAATAAAATATCCATCGGTCTGTCTTCTCCGGAAGTCATTCTCGGGAACTCCCGAGGTGAGGTGCTTAAGCCTGAGACCATCAACTACCGTACGCACAAACCTGAGCGTGATGGGCTTTTCTGCGAGCGTATTTTCGGTCCTGTAAAGGATTTCGAATGTGCTTGTGGAAAATATAAGCGTATCCGATACAAGGGGATCGTATGTGACCGTTGTGGGGTAGAAGTAACCGAGAAAAAAGTACGTCGCGACCGTGTAGGGCACATCAACCTTGTGGTTCCTGTGGCGCACATCTGGTATTTCCGTTCACTTCCCAATAAGATTGGATATTTGTTAGGCTTGCCGTCTAAGAAATTAGACATGATCATTTATTATGAGCGCTATGTGGTGATCCAGCCCGGAGCTGCCGTAAATGCAGAAGGAGAGCCTTTGCAAAAAATGGACTTCCTTACCGAGGAAGAATACCTGAATGTGATGGAGCAAATGCCTCCAGAAAATCAGTATTTAGAAGATTCAGATCCGACTAAGTTTATCGCTAAAATGGGAGCGGAGTGTCTGATTGAACTCCTTTCTCGTATCGACTTAGAATCGCTTTCGTATGAGTTGCGCCACAAGGCTAATAACGAAACATCTAAGCAACGTAAAACTGAAGCCTTAAAAAGACTTCAAGTAGTTGAAGCTTTCCGTGATGCAAATGAGCGTCGCGAAAATCTTCCGGAGTGGATGATCATGAAGGTGATTCCTGTAATTCCACCAGAACTTCGTCCTTTGGTGCCTCTAGACGGAGGTCGCTTTGCCACTTCTGACCTGAACGACTTATACCGTCGAGTGATTATTCGTAACAATCGACTCAAGCGTTTGGTAGAGATCAAAGCTCCTGAAGTAATTCTAAGAAACGAAAAGCGGATGTTACAAGAATCGGTCGATTCTTTATTTGACAACACCCGTAAGTCTTCAGCCGTTAAAACAGACTCTAACCGTCCACTTAAATCTCTTTCCGACTCTTTAAAAGGAAAGCAAGGACGTTTCCGTCAAAACCTTCTCGGAAAACGTGTAGACTATTCTGCTCGTTCCGTAATTGTTGTTGGACCCGAGCTTAAATTATACGAGTGTGGATTGCCAAAAGATATGGCTGCTGAACTCTATAAGCCTTTTGTGATCCGTAAACTGATTGAAAGAGGGATCGTAAAGACGGTAAAATCTGCCAAGAAAATTATCGACCGGAAAGAACCGGTTGTTTGGGATATTTTGGAAAATGTATTGAAAGGACATCCCGTTCTCTTGAACCGGGCCCCCACACTACACCGTTTGGGAATCCAAGCCTTCCAGCCCAAGCTTATCGAGGGGAAAGCGATCCAGTTACACCCCTTGGCATGTACGGCCTTTAATGCGGATTTTGACGGAGACCAAATGGCGGTTCACCTGCCTTTAGGACCCGAAGCTATCCTTGAAGCTCAGCTTTTAATGTTGGCTTCTCACAACATCTTAAACCCTGCGAACGGATCGCCAATTACGGTACCTTCTCAGGATATGGTATTGGGGCTTTACTATATGACCAAAGCTCGTAAGTCTACCAAAAAGGTGCCTATTAAAGGAGAAGGCCTAACCTTCTACAGCGTAGAAGAAGTACATATCGCCTATAACGAAAAGCGTATCGACCTCAACGCCATGATCAAAATCCGTGCAAAGGATTTTAATGATGCAGGAGAATTGGTTTATCAAATCATTGATACAACTGTAGGTCGAGTGCTCTTTAACGAGGTAGTACCCGAACAAGCAGGATACTTTAATGAAGTATTGACTAAAAAGAACCTCCGAGAAATTATCGGAAGTATCTTAAAAGTTACCAGTGTACCCGAAACAGCGGAGTTCTTAGATAATATCAAAGAAATGGGATATGGTTTCGCCTTTAAAGGAGGCTTGTCCTTCTCTTTAGGAGATATTATTATTCCACCAGAAAAGATCGATCTGATTGGTCAAGCCAATGAGCAAGTCGAAGGGATTATGGGGAACTACAACATGGGACTCATCACCAACAACGAGCGATACAATCAGGTGATCGACGTATGGACTTCTACCAATGCCCAATTGACCGAAATGGCCATGAAGCGTATTAGCGAAGACCAACAAGGATTTAACTCTGTATATATGATGCTCGACTCCGGAGCTCGGGGATCCAAAGAGCAGATTCGTCAGTTGACCGGAATGCGTGGTTTGATGGCCAAGCCTAAAAAATCCAATGTTGGAGGAGGAGAGATTATCGAAAACCCTATCCTTTCTAACTTTAAAGAGGGACTTTCCATCTTGGAATACTTTATTTCAACGCACGGTGCCCGTAAAGGATTGGCGGATACGGCCCTTAAAACTGCCGATGCAGGATATCTAACACGTCGTTTACACGATGTGGCTCAGGATGTGATTGTTAACCTAGAAGATTGTGGTACGCTTCGCGGAATTGAGGTTCAGGCCTTGAAGAAAAACGAAGAAATCGTAGAATCTCTAGGAGAACGAATCTTGGGACGAGCTTCTCTTAACGATGTTTACGATCCTTCTACTGGAGAGCTTATCGTTGCCGCAGGAGAGCAAATCACGGATCCGATCGTTAGTAAGATCGAAAAAACAGCGATCGATACCATCGAAGTACGTTCGCCGCTTACCTGTGAAACGCCTAAAGGGATCTGTGCCAAGTGTTATGGCCGCAACTTAGCGACCGGAAACATGGTACAACGCGGAGAGGCTGTTGGAGTTATTGCAGCTCAATCCATTGGAGAGCCTGGAACTCAGTTAACGCTTCGTACGTTCCACGTAGGTGGGGTAGCTGGAAATATTTCAGAAGAAAATAAATTGATCATCAAATTTGATGGGATTGCAGAAATTACGGATCTAAAAACCGTTCAGGGAACAGATGCCGAAGGGAATCCTGCTGAAATTGTGATCTCTCGAACGTCCGAAATTCGAATGATCGATGCCAAGTCCAAAAACGTCTTGAGCACCAAAAACATTCCTTACGGGTCTTCACTCTTTGTTAAAAACGGAGCGAAACTCAAAAAAGGAGCTGTTATTTGTCAATGGGATCCGTTTAACGGGGTAATCGTTTCTGAATTTGGTGGAAAAATCAAGTTCGAAAATATCGACCAAGGAATCACCTATCAAGTAGAAATCGACGAACAAACAGGTTTCCAAGAAAAGGTAATTTCCGAATCTCGAAACAAAAAAGTAATTCCTACCTTAATTATCGAAGACTCTAAAGGAAACGCTTTGCGTTCTTATAACCTTCCTGTAGGGGCTCACTTGATGGTTAACGATGGTGACACCATCGAAGAAGGAAAAATCTTGGTGAAAATCCCACGTAAGTCTGCCAAGTCTGGGGATATTACAGGGGGTCTTCCACGAGTAACGGAACTTTTCGAAGCTCGTAACCCATCGAATCCTGCAGTAGTTTCAGAAATTGACGGGGTGGTATCTTTTGGAAAAATCAAACGAGGAAACCGCGAGATCATCGTAGAATCTAAATTTGGGGACATCAAGAAGTATTTGGTGAAACTATCCAACCAGATTTTGGTACAGGAAAACGACTTTGTAAAAGCCGGAATGCCTTTATCTGACGGATCCATTACACCAAACGATATCTTACGTATCAAAGGACCTTCTGCCGTACAGCAATACTTAGTAAATGAGATTCAGGAAGTATATCGTCTTCAAGGGGTGAAAATTAACGACAAGCACTTTGAGGTGGTTGTTCGCCAGATGATGCGTAAAGTACGTATCCAGCACCCAGGGGATAGTATCTTCTTAGAAAACCAATTGGTTTACAAATACGACTTTATCGTAGAAAACGATAAGTTGTATGGAATGAAGATCGTTGAGCAAGTAGGAGATTCTGAAAACCTAAAAGAAGGACAATTGGTAAGTGCACGTCAGTTGAGAGACGAAAATTCGTTGCTCAAACGTGAGGACAAAGCCCTTGTGATTGCTCGCGATGCGGAGTCGGCTACGGCTACTCCAGAGTTGCAAGGAATTACTCGAGCTTCGCTACAGACCAAATCCTTTATCTCTGCAGCTTCCTTCCAGGAAACGACTAAAGTTCTCAACGAGGCAGCAGTCAACGGAAAAGAAGACTACTTAGAAGGATTAAAAGAAAATGTTATCGTTGGGCATAAGATTCCTGCAGGAACCGGAACCCGCGACTACAAAAACATTATCGTAGGATCTAAAGACGAGTATAACAGCTTGTTGGTGAATAAGGAAGAAGAATTAGAAGCGGCTAATAACCCTTCATAATCCCTAAACAATGAGTGATCAAAATCCGAAAGAGCACAAAATTAACATCTCCATAGACGAAAAATTGGCCGATGGAACCTATTCCAACTTGGCCATCATCAACCATTCGCCTGCGGAATTTGTAGTGGATTTTGTTGCCCTGATGCCGGGAGCCCCCAAGGCTAATGTCAAGTCTCGGATCATTCTAACCCCTGAGCACGCCAAACGCTTTTTTAAGGCCCTTGGAGAAAACCTCCAACGCTACGAAAACGCCCATGGCGAAATTCAGACCAACGACGTCCCGCCCATACCCATGAATTTTGGGCCCACAGGCGAAGCTTAAAATCCATTCCCCAACCTCACGGTTGGGGATTTTTTTTGGTTTTTATTGAGGGGTGTCCGCAGACGGATCTGCTGTTTCAAATTTTATATCAATGACTTTTTTGGATTCTTGATCCACCTGCTTTATAAAGCTGATGAGTCCCTCAAAATAGCGGTCTGCATCGTCGTACATCGCTAGATGACTCCCTTCGGGGCAATGCCAATATTGACCTTTGGGCATCTGTGAAGCCATCCATTCCATATGTTTGGGATCCATAGTATCGTAGGTTCCTCCAATGGTCAGTGTGGGGACTTCGATATTTATAAGCTGATCCTTAATGTCCCAATTTTTGAGTTGAGCATCTCCAACGACCCCAAACTCACTCGGTCCTTGCATATGTACATAGAGGTCGTGACTGATCCGAGCAAAGGCTCTTAGGACCGGATCGGGCCATTCTTCCAGCGGAAACCGCAATACGTGTTCGGGATAGTAGTGCGTTTGGATGAGTCCCAGATATTCGGGATTGCTATAGTCGCCTTGAGCTTCATACGCACGAATTTTAGTCAACACCTCGGGCGGGAGTTGGGGGCCTAAAACCTCATTAGCATAGGCGACATAATCCGGGATGGATGCCATCATATTGGAAACAATCAGGCCTTTGAGGTTTTGCTGATATTTTAAGGCATATTCCATCCCTAAAATTCCGCCCCATGAACTGCCATAGAGATAAAAATTATCGGCGTTTAGCCCTAGAGCCATCCGCACTTGTTCCACTTCTTCCACATAGCGTTCGATACTCCACAATTTGGGATTATTGGGCTGATCGCTATAAGCCGATTCTAATTGGTCGTAATAGTAGTATTCGATCTCTGCATAGGGAAAGTAGGAGTCAAAGACCTCCAGATATTCGTGGGTGGCTCCTGGACCTCCGTGGAGCAAAAGAACCTTCATCGTAGGGTTATTGCCTACGCGTTTGGTCCACACCCGAAAAGTGCCTTCCGAGGTTTCGATCGGAATCATTTTCACTCCCCCACTGATTCTATCGTCTCGTTGGCTATAGTCCAAGTAGGTAGGAGGTTCGTCTCCCGTATGGAGGTTGGTTTCAAAAGAGGTTTTGCATCCCTGAAAAATCCAAAGCATACAAAACAAAAGAAATAGATTTCGCATCTGTAGTTGGTTTATAGTTAGATCTTTAAGGTACAAAAATTAGGGGAATCTCTTATGATGGGCGAAATGTTCAAAAGGAAAAACCTTAAAGAATTCTATCGCCCAAGAAGACAAGCTTGCATTTGGGGTATTTTAATTTTGTAGGGTACAGCCGAGGCTGTTTAGAGGGTTATGACAATTGTTTGTAGAGCACGAGGAGCCATTTGAACAGATCTAATATCCGTTCCTAAGTCCAGATTAATCGCTAGGGCTTCGGAGGTCTGATTATATACCACTACAGCAATAGACCCATCTGTGTTTTGGGCTGCCGTATAGATCAATCCTGTGGGCATATCTCCATCGATTTTGATCCGTTGGGCATCGGGCCGGATAAACTTGCTGAAATGACTCAGTAGATAATAGAGTGGGGTGTAGATGACTTCATCGGTATGTGGGTTAATCAGTACCGGAGCGCTGTTAAAATTGTCGTAGGGGTTGGGCTGTCCTTTATGGCTTAAAATCATACACCACTCGATATAGCCTTGAACTCCATGGTTCATATCGGTGATGATATCATAGGCATAGGTGTCGAAGGGAATAAAAGTCCCAGCGTAGTCTGTACTTTCGCGCCAATACTGACCTATGGGATCCTCCGCATCGATATCGATACTCGATTCTGTATGGATCATCCCCTTGTTGGGCCAAGAGGTTCTTAGGGAATCCAGAGCTGAAGCATACCATTGGTTTTGGGCTAAGTCAGAACTGGCATACCAATGGAAGGCAGTTCCCCAAGCGTATTTTGAAGCTGCTGCATCGCTATAGGTCGGGTGGACATAGCTGTTCATATTCGACTTGTTGTGATCGAATATCAATACCCGTAAGCCTGCTGTTAGATCGTCGAGATTTAGATGGCCGTCTGCTACCAATTGGGGCCCCAAATGGTCGCGCAAAAAATCACGGCCTTGCTCGGGGCTAAATCCATTGCTGTCCCAGCGGGCATCGTGTGCATGCAGGGGTTCGTTTTGGGGGGTGATTCCCCAAATATCAATGCCTTCTTGAGCATAGGCACTCACGTATTTAGAAAGATATTTGGCCCAAACAGCGTAATATTCGCGATCTAAGCTGCCGTTGGTCATTTCGGCTGTTTCTCCAGACTTCATCCACGAAGGAGGACTCCATGGGGAGGCAATGATTTTAAAATCGGCCCCAGGAATGCTTTGGGCTTCCCGTATCATCGGGACCATATCGTAGGTGGGATCTTCTAGGTCAATACCCCTAACCTGATCATTTTCGTCTCCTGTAAATCCTTTTAAATCTTCCTCTATACTAAAGGTGGATAGGGTTGTATCGCCCGCTTCGACATAGGTATAGTGCCCATTGGAATAGTCGCTGCTGTTGATATGTGTTCGGGTGAGGGAAAATCCAGCTCCTTCGGTAGGGCTAAAAAGGCGGCTTAAAACCTCTTTTCGCAAGCTTTTGGGAATGGTGGCCAAGTTCCAAGCCGAAGACTCCGTAAACGATGCACCAAAGCCTATATATTGCTGAAATTTTTGATCGGGATGAATCTTAAGATGGATCGTTTTTGCAGCAAGCCCTTCAGACGAAAAATTTTCAATTTTTTGGAGTTGATCGCCCTCAGCCGAAGTCCGATACACTTGAACGACAGTTTTACTGGGGCTGCTACAACTTTGAATTCCCAAGCCTAAGGGAAGCAAAAGCCCCAAAAAAAACGCAAAAATGAATCGCTGAAACATATAAAACCCGTTTAAAATTTTTTCTAAGGTAAGCCAATTGAAAAAGCTTTCTCCATTAAAACTTTAATCTTCCAAAGGTTGAGTTGCTGCTATAGCCCGATCCAATTGTGCTTTAAATTGTTGGGGTTCGTCCAAGTGTAGGGCTAGGGTTTTAAATTTCTTGTTAAAACCATACAGCCCCTCAAGGGTTCCCAGCTGCTTTAAATGGATCAGTACATTATGACTTTCCAAATCACCAAAAGGGGAGATTTTTCGGCTATATTTTTCTTTTTTTAGCGATTCGGTGGAAAGCACCACAGCACCAATCTGATCGTAATTTAGCTTGGTTTCGTTTAGAATACCATAACGCAAAACAAGGCCGTCCGGACTACAACAAATGGGTCTTTGAGAAAGGGATTTGGCAAATCCAAAAACCTGAATAGCCGAATAGATACTTAGACCTGTCAGTATCCACGCAGCTACAGTGCTCCATTTGGCCAATACAAAATGCAAGGCAACCGTTTCAATTCCGATGACCATAATCAGGCCCATCAGTAGGGAAGGGGTACCGCTTTTTTGGTGATAGCTATATTCGTTGGGGAGGATGGTTCTCTTTTTCCAACGGACAAAACCATAATAAAACACAGCCACTTCTGATATCAGTAGTGGAGCCAGTTTTTTGGGAAACTCTTGTAAGCATACTTTTTTTAGGACCTCATAAAAATCCGGACTTAAGCTTTTAAAAGTGGTATAGGTTTTAAGCGCTCGACTTACTTTAAGCCCGATAAGAATGAGCACTGAAAGTTCGATCAGGGGTAGGCCCCAATATTTAAATAGGTCTAAATAGGTTTGCTTTTGGGGCGGTAAAAAATAGGAGCCTAAAAAGACACCGAGCAACATCATGGGGAAGACCGTAATTTTTGGAATATCTGTCTTTCGAATCAGTAAAAAATAGACCAAGGGAATCGTAAACAGGAGGTCTGCCGTTAGGGCTAAAGTCAGCGCGTCATTTTCCTGCAGCAGGGGAGCTTGCATCAGTGCCCAAAGGACCGCTAAACCCCCGAATGGAACCCCAAAAACAATACGTTTATAGGGTGCCCTAAAAAAAGAAAAGCTTGGTTTTGACCCCATGTTTTATAGATAGATCTCCTTGGGTTTAAAAGTAAGTCTAAATTATTAGCTTAAAAAGAGTTTATATCCAGCTGAGTATGGAGCCGAGGGGGAGGGTATTACATTTGGGCATAGATAGTGTTAGGAATCAGTCGTAAGAGATAAGCGATTATCCACCATCGTTTGCTCACATAAACGACTCTTTTTTTTCTTTGTATACTCATGTAGATCTGTTGGGCTGCCTTTTCTTTAGAAGCTACCCAAAATTGCCCATCTCC
>WTJH01000080.1 GCA_011524915.1 Flavobacteriales bacterium
TGCCAGCGGATTCGCAATTGAGGGGATCAGAAACAAAATTGGAATTATGCAAATATTTAAAATGAAGAGCATCAGCAATGTAGCCTTAACTACGGTAATTAATCTGTTCATGATTTACATTTATATTGTTCATTGTTATTGGTAAGGTTCAAGATACTGCATAGGGAGTTCACAAGTCCAGTCGAATTGGTCGTTATTACAACCTAATCCCCAGCTACTGCATGTTCCATAACCATTGCTGTTCTTATTATTGAAGGTGTCTCCCACGGAAATTTCGAAGTCAATCCAGTGAAAGCGCTGTTTTGGAATATCATGGGAGACAATAACGGTTTTGGCTCTGTCGAATACTTTACCCAAAGTTGGAATGGGGAAATCTAATTCTTTAGAAGCAGGGATTTCCTCCATTTTAATGTTACGGATGATTTCTAGTCCAAATAGTTCAGAGCCCCTTCTGGCAATATCCCTAGAATTGACAAATAGTCTTCGGGAACCATACACAGTAAAGTGGAATTCTTGATTGTAGCTAGGTGAATTTAAATCGATGTACCGATTCCATAAGAACCATGCAAGATCAAGCTTTTTACCATCATTAAGGTTGTTGTACTCTGCTTTGGTCATTGATGATGAATTCTCTGAAGACGACTTGATTGTCGGTTCGGATTTTTACCTCTCCGGGATTGAATTGAACCAGGTCTCGGTCAAATGGATTATTAATCCAACGATATCCCTTAATATCTTCAAGTTTTACGTCGTTTTGTGCCGTAAGTGGACCACGGATATAGTCTGTCCGAAATACGCCCTGAGGAAGTGCAGCTTGGATTTTTTTGAACTCCACAACAGGGAATAGGGAGAGTTCTTCGTTTAAGTCTGAGTGATTAATTGTAAACCGCCGGCCTTTAGACCGTAAAATAATCTTTAACTGTTTATCCAACGCATGAAAGAAGAACCGAGGATGGTTTTGTAAGTGATATACTTCTAATTTGCGTTTTCGCATTTTATGCACATCTAGTAGCTCTTCAGAAGCAGACTTAAGATTCCCGTCTTTAGATTCTATAATCTCACGCACGGCATCCAAGTTGTCGCTTACTTTGAATAAAAGTAGTCCATTTCCGTAGGTACTTAATTGCATAAGTCTTTAGAATTTGACAAGGCTTGCTTCAAGCTTTTGCTCTACAGTGTCGTCAAGGGAAGGAAAGAGATCGATTTTAGTTCTCTGTTCAATAAAATCTACGCTGACTTGGTATTTCGATAAATCTGATTTCGAGCCCTCATTAGGAAGAATAAATCCTATCATTTTTTGAGCCTTAACAGCATAAATCGCTTTAAAGTAGAATTGTGGAACAGCAACACTATTGTATCCAATTGTTGAATAGCCGCGTTCAAATATTGGACCGGTCACAACATACATAGTATCGTATTGCAAGCTCCATTCTCTAATTTGAGTTTCTAGCTTTCTCCAAATGCCTCTATTGAATGAAGGATTTTGTGGAGACATGTTTGACAGGAAAAAGCTCTCAGACATTGCGGTATTGTTTCTATTCATGTCAGCAGCAGGAACAAGATGACCGCGATCATATCCAGAGCCTTTATAATCAGATAGTTGAGCCGAGATGGTTTTTATCAAAGGATCTTCTCGGAAGTTGTTCTTGCGCTCAGCAGGCCCATAGCATTTTTTACACACCGTATGGAATGTCCACTCAGGCTGTTCGTATTCTTCGACATAAGAAATAGTGTAGTATTGATGCTCAACCTTTGTTCCAAGATAAGTTGACGGTTCTAGGTTTTGCCCAACAATGGGTAAAACGAAAAGAATTAAAAGAGATATGCAGTATTGTTTCATATTTAGTTCGAGATTGAATAAACCATACCTATCACAGTCGAAAAGTCCAGTGGCAATAAATTTAGGTGTGGATCTGAATCATAGCGTAGGGCGGATTCGATTTCAAATTCTAGTTGTTCACTGATTGGGAACTGTAATGAAAGTTCTCCAAGCATACGGTAATCATCGAATACGCTTAAGGCAGGTTGGTAGTATAGGGTTAGATGAACGTCCACATCGCTTACCTCAGTGGTAACACTAGCAGCGATATTGGCACGATTCAGATTTTTTTCTGAAAGATCCGAGTAAATTTCAGCTTCTTGAAATACTCCCGTTGTTAGACTATACAAGTATTCTTCAGTCTTAAATCTCCTGGCGAGATTTAAACCGAGTAAATTTCTACTATTAATTTCTAATGCAGAATTGAATTGGCTCTGGTAAAACAATTGTATCTGTAGATTTTCCTTGGCCATATAATGCAGTCTGAAATTTGTAAACCCTGTTGAATAGATTGCATTACCCGACTCAGAGGCGTAATTATACCCGCCTAGAAACCATGCCTCTGTCCTATCATTAATAGTTCTCCCTAAGCCCAAGCCAGAGTTGAGTGCTGTAAAAACTCCATTACCTGCTGCAAATGTGCCTTGAAGTTCGGTAGTAGCAGACCATATAGAATCTATTGGTGTTACTAGATCGTAAGTGTTAACAATGGTCTGCGATTTTCCGAGATGGAAGTATAGCACGCTCAAAAGAATGAGTAATTTTTTCATTGGTTTTTTTTTTCTAATTTACAATACTGAACGAAACTTAACACTCTAAAATGAACACTCTTCTACTGATTGCCAGCATTGCTGTTGGCATGTTAGTTATTCTATTTATTCGGGATTTCACACAGAAAAAAAATAGTGTAATTCGCAATTTCCCAGTAATGGGGCATTTTCGCTACATACTCATTAAGCTTGGTGCGCCAATCCGACAATATTTAATTGCTAGTAATCGAGAAGAATTACCGTTTAATCGGAGCCAAAGAAATTGGATTGATAAAAGTGCAAATGGTGATAACAATTACGAAGGTTTTGGAACAGATAAAGACTTATATAACCCTGGCCATGTTTTCATCAACCCGAAGATGTTTCCTTATGTGCCTGAAGACGATCACATAAATAGAACAGATCCATCATTCATACCGTGTGCGAAAGTGATTGGGAAGGAGAGAAATCGAAAAAGACCTTTCCGTCCCTATTCTGTAGTGAATATTTCGGCAATGAGTTACGGTAGTTTGAGTGCAAATGCACATACGGCTTTAAATAAAGGTGCTGCCCTAGTGGGGTGCTACCACAACACAGGTGAGGGTGGATTATCTCCATATCATCAACTAGGCGGCGATGTAGTTTTTCATATTGGTACAGGATACTATGGTTGCGGTGTAACTAAAAACGGCAAACGATATTTTGATATTGAGGCGTTTCGTGAGTTAGCCTTAAATAAATACGATAACATTCGTGCCATCGAAGTGAAACTTTCACAAGGAGCGAAACCCGGAAAGGGAGGCGTATTACCAGCCTCAAAAAATACCAAGGAGATTGCCGCAATAAGAGGTGTAGAGGCCCATACAGATGTTTTATCGCCCAACCATCACACAGCATTCAGTAATGTTCGTGAAATGGTAGATTTCATTGAGATGCTTGCAGAGGAGACCGGATTGCCGGTGGGAATAAAATCGGCCGTAGGAGACTTGGGGGGTTGGGAGGAATTTGAAGATATCATGAGTAAGGAGATTCGGGGTCCCGCTTTCTTTACTATTGATGGTGGGGAAGGGGGCAGTTGAGCTCCACCACCACGCTTTGCTGACATTTTTGCATTACCGTTGGACTTGGGATTTAATTGGGTTTCTCTTGGGTTTCACAAAGCGACGGTTCA
>WTJH01000147.1:0-1460 GCA_011524915.1 Flavobacteriales bacterium
GCAATAAAGGCTGGGAAATCGGGAAACATTCCTACAAAAAATAAATATCTTTCTAAAGAGACTTTAATCTATAATTAATGACAAAAATTACTCCACTACTATTCCTGATGGTATTGTTTTATGGCTACAAAACAGAAAAACATCCGATCGAAGATCTCCAGCTGGAACAGGTCAAAAATCAAATTCAACTTTCAGAAACTCAAGAAATTCTATTTACCCTGGCTGCGGATAGCATGAAGGGACGAGATACCAAAAGCAAAGGCTATTATAAAGCGGCAACCTTTGTAAGGTCCTATTTTAAATCCAATAAGATTGCTGCTTTCTATCCTGAGTATAAAGACAGTTTAAGTACCAAAGGAAGAAATACCTATAATGTGGTAGGCCGGCTTGGCAGCTATGACCCGAACAAAAAAACCATCCTTATCGGGGCGCATCTAGACCATATTGGCATCCGAGGATCGGTAGGAGATTCGATTTATAATGGAGCCAATGATAATGCTTCGGGGGCTACTGCAGTCTTGCAAATCGGAAAATTTTTAGCTCAGTTCGAGTGGGATCAAAATATCATCCTAGCCCTGTTTGCCGATGAAGAACAAGGGCTTCGAGGGGCCTACCATCTGGCAAAACGATTCAAAAAAGAAGGCGTTTCAATAGACTATATGGTCAATTTTGAAATGATTGGTACAACCCTAACCACCGGAGCAAATCAGGTATATATGACGGGCTACAACTATTCGAATATGCCCGAATTAATGAATCAGAAAAGTCCAAATTTTGTCCAATACCTACCCGAAGCCAAGGAACTCAATCTCTTTAGACGATCCGATAATTATGCGTTTTTTAAAGAATCAAATACACCCGCATTTACCTTGTCTTCTTTTGACTTTAAAAATTTTGATTACTACCATAAAGCAGGGGACGAAGCCGAATTATTGCACACTGAAAACATGAACCGTATCATCTGTACCGCTGCATTTACCCTAGCCAAAATGATCCACAAGCAAGATCGGGTACAATTCCAACTCCAAACACAACAGCAGCCATCCATGGAAGCCCAATAATGAAATTATATTAGGGATCCCTAGGGATCTAATATTGCTACAATAGAGTACCCAAAAGGGCTCAATCAGATCGTTCCCTCCACTAGAACGGAGCAAGTAGTTTTAAAATTTAAACTTTGCATCTCAGGACTATCAATCCCCTCACTTTTTATTCGAGAAATATTTATCTGAGCAAGCTTAAATGTCGTAGCATTCATTTCGAACGAATTTTCAATTACTTCTTTTGAATGTTTAAGTAAACAGAAAAAGCAAAAAATAAAAGTCCGATAAGAATCAAGCCTGGGGCATCGTCATATTCCCCAAAAATGGAAGCTGCTCCGCCAACAAACGAAATGGCAGAAGAACAAATGGAAAGAATAATTGGATTTGATTTTTTCATATCCAAAGAGTTTAATGAAA
>WTJH01000147.1:1560-14838 GCA_011524915.1 Flavobacteriales bacterium
CAAATGGAAAGAATAATTGGATTTGATTTTTTCATATCCAAAGAGTTTAATGAAAGGTTTCGCTAACATACTACTTTTCGATCGATTCGATTATTCATAAATTATTGAATCGCAGCAGAGCACTTTAGGGGGTTATGGGTTATGCTACTTTTTAGGATTAACGAGTCTTGTCTAAGCAGTACCCACAAAGGTTTCAAATTTTCCTTGTTTTCATTAACCCATGTTAATTCCGTATACAACTGTGTTTTTGTACTTTGCAAAAAAACAATGAATATGTCTAAACCTGTATTGGTTACTGGTGCCAACGGATATGTTGCCAGTTGGTTGGTAAAAAAATTACTCGAAGAAGGGAAAACGGTTCATGCTGCTGTCCGAGACCCAAAAAATCAAGAAAAGATTGCTCATCTAAATGAGGTCGCCAGTCAAACTTCAGGGACGATTAAGTTTTTTGGTTCAGATCTACTCCAAAAAAATTCCTATCGGGAAGCTATGGAAAATTGTGAGATCGTATTTCATACCGCCTCACCTTTTAAAACCAATATTAAAGATCCTAAAACCGAACTCATCGATCCTGCAGTTTTGGGCACCCAAAATGTTTTAGAGACGGTAAATAAAACCCCATCCGTAAAACGGGTTGTCCTGACCAGTAGCTGTGCAGCCATCTATACCGATGCCATAGACACCCACAAGGCACCTGAGGGAAAACTCACCGAGGACGTATGGAATACTACGGCATCTATCGACTATCAGCCCTACTCCCTCTCCAAAACTCTTGCCGAAAAAAAAGCATGGGAAATAGCTGAGGGGCAATCCCATTGGGATTTAGTCGTGATCAATCCTTGCTTAGTGATGGGTCCCGCCTTGAATCCGAGTCATACGACTTCTGAAAGTATCAATATTTTAAAAATGCTGGGAGACGGTCAAATGAAAGCCGGAGCTCCCAAAATGGGAACCGGTATTGTCGATGTTAGAGATGTAGCCTTAGCCCATTATAGGGCGGGATATTTAGCCAATGCTCAAGGACGATATATTACAGCTGCACACGAATCCGACTTTTTGGAAATGGGAACTGTTCTCCTACCCAAATACGGAGATCAATATCCACTCCCAAAAAAAGCAATCCCCAAGTGGTTGATTATGATTGTTGGTCCCTTGACCAATAAATTGTTTACCCGAAAGTTTATTCGCAATAATGTAAATATCTCCTGGAAAGCAGATAATTCTAAAATTAAACGCGAGCTGGGGATGGAGTTTAGACCGCTTCAAGAAACCATGGAAGACTCCTTCCAAGTATTGATCGATCAGAAAATTTTATAAATAAAAAACCCTCCTTTTGGAGGGTTTTTTATGGGACAGAGTAAACGACTTTCGTTTATAAATTATAGACCCCACGGATGGTAATAAAACGGGGTTGTATAAAGGTTTGTGCACTGAATACGGAAAGATTATTGGCACTGTTACGCACTTGGGCATCTATATTTAAAAGGTTAGTTGCCTTAAACTCCCACTCCCATTTCGCATCTTTATCTTTCCGATAAACCAGGGAAGCATTCCAATTCTGAAACGCCTGAGAATTGTTCCCTAAATCTTGTTCGGTATAGCTGTAGTCGGTAACTAAAGTTAGTTTTTCCCAGATATAAGCATCAAATTCTATGGAGGGAGATTTGACATAAAACGTAGTTTGACGATCTCCCTGATTGTTATTAATCACACTATAGCGATAACGTAAGTTGACATTAGGAGCGACTTTAAAGTTGGTCCGCAGTCCGGGAGTGTAGGTCTGGGTAAATCCTTCGTTCAACGATTGCTGTCCTTGAATAAACTGGTTGATACGACTATAATTGAAGGAGGAATTGATACTGGCTCGAAGCTTCCCAATCGTCTTTTGGATGCGTCCGAAGGCATTAAAATTTTCGTCGGCAAAATTAGAATTGAAAAAACTACTCGTCCGAATCACATTTTCAAATGTAGTTAAGCCTCGAATCTGATCTATATTTTTAGCATAAGCCAATCGAGCAAAAACATTAGTGTAATTGAACAAATTAAAACTACTGTAGAGTAAACTCACATTATGGGAAAGCGCATTTTGAAGTTCTGGAGCTCCAAATTGAATGCTGTTATAATTATTGAGCACCAAGCCTCTTGCCAAACGGGTGACGTCTGTAAACTGATTTTGCATGCGGTAGTTCAGCGTCAATGATTCTCCTTTTTTGATTTGAATACGAGTCTCGAAATCGGGTAAAAGACGTATAAAATTATCCTCCACTAAATCCCCATACTGTTCATTTTTGTTCCCATAGGCATGAATCGAAAACCCTGGAGTAAAGGTGAATTTCCCGGTTCGAAAACGATAATGAGCTCCGAGATAATAATCTTGAAAATTATAGGTAATCGCATTGGTTGCCAAACCTTGATTGATCAAAGGCGTGGGACTGAACTGGTCCGTGGCCGTTAAAAACTGAAAAATATTGGAATCAAATTGTTGCCGGCTTAAGATGGTTCCCAGAGTCAAATTCAGATTACTTTTCTGATTGATGATATGGTAGTAATCCAATTTTGCATCCAACTGATTGGAGAAAATATTTCGATTTTGTCCCAGATTGTATTCCGCTAGGGTTGTATTCAGTCCAAGGGCTGAAGCCGTAGAGTCAAACGCATCTGCAGCATTGGGATCGTTATCTAAAATGGCATTGTAAAAGGGATCCTCATCCTTAATGAGGTGTTGAGCTTCAAAAGCGAAAATATTGTCCTCGTCTAAAGTGAAGTAATAATTTAAATTTTGATTGATACTGTAGGGAGTCACCTCCTCTATTTGTCGGGTGCTTCCAATAACGGAAGACTGAATGTTTTGACTTTGTCGATCGTTGGAGGAACGTACAAAAACATCATAATCCAGTTGATTGGTGGGATTGGGTTTATAGGAAGCGCTGAGCTTAAGCAAGCCTTGATTGGACCGTTCCACACTGTTTTCTTGAGTATCCTCGTCCGGAATTTGAAGCGCAGCATTGGTATACTGAATGGCACTACTTTCTCGGGCGTGAACCGTGCTCGAATTGAAAATTAAAAAACCCGTTAAATCCAACGATGTATTGGGGGAATAACTAAAATTCCCGCTGGCCAATTTATTTTCAATTTTTAAAGCATTCCGTTCATTGGTTAAAAAGCTAAGACTGTTATCGCCCAAATTGATGCTGGTTCCGCTTTGGCTACTGGGCGCCCGAAACCCCCCTCCAAAACCACGCAGGTCTCTTCTAGACAAGGCCACTTCTCCAATATTGTTTAGATCTCCAATAAAGTTGATGCTGTACTTGGGGTTGTAATAGAACAGTTTCGGTTGCAGTAAATACAAATCGTCTTGGGTAGAATTTCCCCCTCCGGCGGTTACATTTCCAAACCAAAAACTCTCTTTTCCCTCTTTAAGTTTAATGTTAATGGCCACATTATCCTGATTGTTTCGAACTCCACGCAGCTGGCCAACTTCCCCATAGTTTTTTAAGACTTGTATTTTATCTACCGTACTGGAAGGAATATTTTTGGTGGCGACTTTGGTATCCCCATCAAAAAAATCTTTCCCATTCACCATCAGCTTATTGACGACTTTTCCCTCGACCTCAATTTGTCCTGTATCATTAATTTCAATCCCTGGGAGGTTGTCGATGATGTCTTCTAATTTACGTTCGGATCCATTTTTAAAGGAATCGGCATCATAGATCAGCGTATCGCCTCGGACCAAAACTGGCATTTTTACCACAACCTCGTCTAATACGATATCGGATCGAAGCGTATAGTCTCGGTTCAGGTTGCTTTGTTGTGTCGTGAGGCTATCATTGATGGTCTGTAAACCGAGATAACTCACCTGAATTTTATACTTCAGATTTTGTTTTAATTTCAGGATAAACTCCCCCAAAGCATTGGTGAGCGTATAAGACTCTAGTTCGTTCGTGGCTTTATTGATGGCAACTAAACTGGCCGACTCTAAAGGTTGTTGCAAACTGTCGCTGACTTTTCCTTGAAAAGATATTTGACCAAAGGAAAAATAACTCATCAAGCAGAAAAAAATGAGGTTTCGCATAGGTGTAAGGGTTGAATTGAAAAAAACTGAATTAACCGCGTCTTCTTCTACCGTAACTGTTTCGCATCTCAGTCATCTTACTAACGATGGTCGTCCGGTAATCTTTTTTATTGATTTCTGTTCCCTTGGCTGGAGCTTTAATGGGTTTTCGCTCTTTTGGATTGATCACAATCTCTGAACACAATATGGTGGTGTTGCCTGCACTCACTTCTAAAATCAGTCCGGGAAGGCCCCAAAATTCTGCTGGTCCGTGTTTCACGGGAATTTGCATGGTATACCAAGCTTCGATTGGAGTGAGTTTAATTTCAGGCTCAGTTGTAGAAGAGCCCGTATTACTCAGATCGCTCCAAGAAAAATTAAACCAGGTCAATTCTTGTTCCGGAACTACTGCCGTTGCTTTAAAGCAGGTGTATTGACCAATTTGTTTGGTTTCGGGAAGCATTTTCCATTCGATTTTTTGCAATTCATCTTTAACTAAAAATCGCTTCCCATAAAATTCTTGAACTTGAACCAATTGATTTTGATCCACGTTTTTATATTGCTTCCCTCGTGCAAAATTACTGCCCCAAGAATCCGTTGCACCCGAAATGGCATCTACTTTTTCTTCTTCTACAAATAAGGATTCTTGTGCATTAAAACTCAGGGTATAGGTTTTTTCTAAGCGGTTTTTTAAACGATTTTTAACAGCTTTTTTTTGGGCTTCACTCATCCGAGCACCCCAACTCCCGAGTTCCATTTTCGACTTCGAAAAATAATAGGCTCGACCCTGAAAATCCTGCGTGCTGGCTTTCGTTTCTGGGGTATTGTAGTGGGTACTGAGGCCTACAAGGGCAAAAGTCACCAATAAATATAGTGAATAAATTGAAGCTTTCATAAATGCAATTTTTCTTTAAAATTAGCATTTATTCTCTTCTTAAGAACCCTTTTTTAGATTCTATTTTTAATGGGTTAAGGAATTGATTATCATTCCACTAAATAATCCAGCTCCAACTCCTTATATGCGGCATTAAAAGATTTGACCTCAGTAGCAACCAAGCGATTAAAAATGTCCAGCTGAGCTCGAATAGCTTGGGTCAATTCTTTTCGAACAGCTTGGTCTTGATCTGTGGGAGAAAAATCATTGAGAGTAACCAAACGATTCAGATGTCCCAACTTGTTGGTCAATCGGATTGGGAAATTCAGCGGATCTTGATTGCTGCGATTTTGAGTCTGATATAACGCCTTTTCTACAGAGCTCAACTCTTGACGTAATTTTTTAGAGCGTTCTATTAAGTCAGTGGCTTTGGGATCTTCTTTAAAATTTTCTTCAAATGCTGTAAGTTTTTTGTTGAGTGCTCGGATTTTTCGAATCGACTGATGCGCTTCATCTGCGGTTTTATTTACCTGATTTACAAACTCAAATTGCGCTTGAATATCCGATAGTGTAGCTTCGGCAAGAGGGTTGATTAAAATTTCAAAATTCTGGCTTTGTTTTTTACCATTGACTGTTAGAGTTGCTCTATAGGTCCCTGGAACGGCCTTGGCTCCCGTAAAAGAAGCACTCCAAAAAATCATTCCTTTAAGCTTTTCGGCCCCTGGGTAACGCATATCCCAAACCCACTGGTTTCCTCCTTTTTGAGGTTTTAGTGGATCCTCTTGATCCCAATTGCTAAAGACTTTGATCGAGGTTCCATCCATTTCAGATAGCTCTATCTGAATACTGTCTTTCGCCTCGTCGAATGCCTCTAGATAGTAATGAAAAATGACACCATTGGGCAGGTTTGTTCCCGCAGTAAGGGAAGATTTTCCGCCCCTTCCAGCAACTCTATAGCTGCTTTTTGGCTTAAACAGTTTGCTGGAAACATCGGCATCTAGATCCAACGCCTGATGAACGACCGTTAAATCGTCTATCATCCAAAGACTGCGTCCTTGAGTGGCTACAATCAAACTGTTATCCTTTAAGGTTAGGTCGGTTATAGGAACGATCGGCAGATTGAGCTGAAAAGCCTCCCATTGAGCTCCATCTGTATAAGAAATATACATCCCATTTTCCGTTCCGGCGTATAACAACCCTTTTCGGTTGGGGTCCTCTCGTACCACTCGGGTGAAGTCTTCCTTGGAAATTCCTGTGGTAATTTTTTCCCAGGTTTTTCCGTAATCAGACGTTTTGTATAGGTAGGGGCTAAAGTCTCCCATCTTGTATCGCGTCCCTGCAATATAGCAGCTTGCAGGATCATATGAAGAAGGCTCAATACTATTAATCATCATCCACTCGGGCATGCCTTTAGGGGTAACATTGATCCAATTTTTTCCGCCATCTTGAGTTAGGTGTACTAAACCATCATCACTTCCCACCCAAATCAGTCCTTCTTTTAGTGGAGATTCGTTGGCTGCAAAAAGGGTACAGTAGTACTCTACCCCTGTATTGTCTTGGGTGATTAATCCGCCTGAAGATTTTAATTTTTCAGGATCATTTCGGGTAAGGTCGGGACTGATAACTTCCCAGCTTTGACCTTCGTTTTCCGAAAGATGGACATGATTCGAAAAGGTGTATAGTTTTTTAGGATTGTGCCGACTAAACAGTATGGGAAAATTCCACTGGAAGCGATATTTCATCCCTTCAGCTCCATATCCCATTGGATTATCGGGCCACACATTGATGGCTCTAACGCTCTGGGTTTGGTGATTTTTCCGGGTCAAAAAACCACCGTAACTCCCGCCATAAACAATATCATTATTGGTGGGATCCACAGCAATATGTGCAGACTCTCCCCCAGCAGTAGCTTCCCAATCTTTTTCTCCTATATTTCGGCCAAAACTGCGATGTCGAATTCGGATGGTTGAATTGTCCTGCTGAGCTGCGTAGATTCGATAGGGGAAAGCATTGTCGGTAGTAACACGATAAAATTGAGCTGTGGGTTGGTTGTAATAGGTGGTCCATTGGGCTCCCCCATCATAGGTAACTTGGGCTCCCCCATCGTCCGCAATAATCATTCTTTGATTGTCTTCCGGTGCAATCCACAAATCGTGATGGTCTCCATGAGGAGCATTGTGAGCTTTAAAAGTCTTTCCACCATCGGTAGAATGATGATAAGCTACATTCATCACATATACCCCATTGACATCTTGGGTATCGGCATATATTTTGGTGTAATACCAAGCTCTCTGTCGGAGGGCTCGACTGTCATTTACCTGCTTCCAATGGGCCCCTCCATCGTCGGAACGATAGACCCCTCCCTTTTCTTTATGTTCTACTATAGACCAAATTCGATCCGGGTTTACAGGGGATACGGTCACCCCTATAATTCCTAAGGTTCCCTCCGGATATCCTGGCTGGTCGCTAATCTTGGTCCAAGTATTTCCGCTGTCGGTACTTTTCCATAAAGCAGAACCCGGGCCACCACTACTCAAACTATAAGGGGTTCTTTGAACCCACCAAGTGGCTGCATACAAGACTCTCGAATTGGTAGGATCCAGTACCAACTCTACTGCTCCCGCTTGCTTATTTGCAAATAATATTTGTTGCCAACTTTGACCCCCATCAGTAGTTTTATATACTCCTCTATCGGTTGTTGGGGAATAGATATTTCCCAAAACAGCTGCATAAGCAATATTGGGATTGAAGGGATCCACAACAATTCTGGGAATATGACGCGATTGAGGTAAACCTACATAATTCCATGTTTTTCCAGCGTCTACAGATTTCCAGATGCCGTTTCCGGACGAAACATTCCCTCGGAGGGTAACTTCTCCGCCTCCTACATAGATCACATTGGGATCGCTTGGGGCAATAGCAATCGCTCCTATACTCCCCCCAAAATAGCCATCGGAAATATTAGCATAGCTTTGCCCTCCATCCGTGGTTTTCCATACACCGCCTCCGGTTGCTCCAAAGTAGTAGGTGTTCGGCTTTCCAGGAACTCCAGCGACTGCGGCAGAACGGCCTCCTCTAAAAGGCCCTAACTCTCGGTACTTAAGGGAACTATATAGGGCTGCTGTCGGCTGAGATGTATTTACTTTTTTCTTCCGTTTTTGAGCGGAAAGAGAAATACTCATAAAGCTACAAATAAGCAAAACACTATATTTTTTAAAGCCGGTAGGGATCGAATTTGAATTCATGGCAATAAGTTTAAAGTGTAATTTACATAAAAAGTAGGATCAAAACATTTCCAGATGGCTTCCACGCTGTGGACTTTAGTTTAAGCATCTGCATCCAGCTGATTTTGTATTTTAGAGGATAACGAAATGCATTTCAAAGCTGCAGTCCCATTTGAAGGATTGAATACATGAAAGAAAATATTACCGTAAAAGCTCCTGCTCGAGTATGTTTTTTTGGTGATCATCAAGATTATTTGGGCCTGCCGGTCATCGCAGCCACCATAGATCGATATATCTATATGGATGCCCAACCCATGGCCGAAAAAAAATTGGTGATCGAATTATTAGATTTTTCTCAGACTCTGGAAATCCATCTCAATGAAGACTTGAAGCATCTCAAGCCAAGAGATTACTTTCGTTCGGCTCTTCGAGTGCTTCGCAAAGAAGGGGTGCATTTGAATCAAGGTTATCACATTCAGGTTTGGGGGGATATCCCCATTCAATCGGGATTGTCGAGTTCTTCTGCTATAGTAGTCGCATGGATACGTCTTATCCTCAAAATTGCAAAGCCTCAGGCCATATACTCCGATAAGAAAATTGCTGAATTGAGCTATGCTGCTGAAGTCCTTGAATTTAATGAACCCGGTGGAATTATGGACCATTATACCATCGCTTTAGGGGGGCTGCTGTATATCGATACGGCTACAAAGGCCTATAAAAAGCTGCAATCGCCTTGGGATCACCTTATTGTTGTAGACTCTGGCCTAGAAAAAAAAACTATTGATGTGCTTAGTCACATTAAAACCCATGCACTGGAAGCACTAAAGATCATTCAGCACAAACATCCTTCATTTGATCTCTTCCACGCCACAGCTGCAGACTTGAATCGAACGATAGAGCTATTACCACCTGAGTTACGCCCAATTTGGTCTGCAGCAATACACAATCATTTGATTACTCAAAAAGGACTTACCGAACTTCAAAAACCAACCGCTGATATTTCACAACTCCATAGATTGATAGAAGCCCATCAAAACATACTTCAAAACGATCTAAAGAATACGCCTGATGCGATGGTTGAAATGATGCAAGTCGCCCAAAGCAATGGGGGCCGTGGGATAAAAATTGTGGGGTCTGGAGGAGGGGGCTGCTTTATTGTATTTACAAACCAGACATCCGCTTTAGATTTGGTTGATACCCTAAAAACACACGGGGTCAAAGATGCTTTTATCACTCAAATAACTTCAGTTGCTGATGTCTAATCCTCGATTTCTTGTTATTATGGCTGGGGGAGCTTCCTCTCGAATGAAAAAAAGTTTAGTCCATGAGGATTTAAATGAGAACATCCGTCAAATCGCCCAAACCCATCACAAATCTCTAATTCCATTAGGGGAGGGCAATCCCCCATTGCTCTATTATCATTTTCGAAGAGCGCAACAAGTAGGGGTCAACTCAATTTTTATTATCACTCCTGAAGAGCATGATGGATTTCAAATATTTCTTAAAAACCCTAAAATTCAAGAGGAATTTAATGCAATAACCGCCCACCTAATTCCACAAATCATTCCCAACCACAGATCGAAACCGCTCGGTACTGCAGATGCTGTTCTGCAGGCCATAGAAAAAGAGGAGCGTCTAAAAACAAACGCATTTGTGGTGATCAATGGAGACAATCTATACTCCAAAGAAGGTCTTCTGGAGTTATTTAGTCTCCCTGAAAAACAACAAGCGATGATCGGATATAACAGAAACGGTCTAAAATTCGACTCGGAACGGATCCAAAAGTTTGCGGTTTTGAAAACGAATAATGAAAAGTATTTGAGCTTTATCATTGAAAAACCTGATGCAGAAGAAGTTCAGAAATCTAAAGATATCCATGGAAAAATTCGAGTGAGTATGAACATCTTTAAGCTTTATGGTCCTCAGATCCATCCGTATTTACGCGCTTGCCCTGTTCATCCCTTGCGAAAGGAAAAGGAACTCCCAACAGCAATTCAAAAGTACACCCTCAAAAATCCCAATTCCTTTCTTGTTCTCCCCCGAGACGAGCATGTCCCAGATTTGACCTCAATAACAGATTTAAACCAATGGCAAATAGAATTGGAAAAAGACTTTTAAGCGGCAATAAGGGATCGCTTAGATAGATCTAAAGAAATCCTATCTTGTAGAACACCAACACCTGATTCCCATGAAAAGGAGAAAATTTATTCAAACGGCTAGCTTGGGGTCTGCAGCTTTAAGCAGTTTACACTTATCCAATGCCCCAACACTGGCTCCCAGGCCTACAAAAAGTAAATATATGGGTGGGTTTCAGGCAAAACCACTTCAAAAAATAAAAGCGGCCTTTATTGGTTTAGGATATCGAGGTAAAGATCATCTACAAAATTTTGCGACCCTAGAAGGAACGGAAGTAGTTGCCTTGTGTGATTTGTACCAAGAAAATGTCAATAAAAAGTTGGTTTTACTCCAAAAAATTAGACCCGAATATTCAGAAACTCAACCCAAAATGTATTGGGGAGACGAAAACCAGTGGAAAATTATGCTGGAAGAAGTGCGCCCAGATGTGGTGTTTATTTCCACCAATTGGGTCAATCATGCTCCGATGGCCATAGGTTCTATGGAACATGGAGCGCATGCATTTGTTGAAGTCCCTTTGGCCACAAGTATAGCAGATTTATGGGCCATTATAGAGAGTTCGGAACGTACCCACAAGCATTGTATGATGATGGAAAATGTAAACTATGGGCGGGACGAATTATTGTTCTTAAATCTTTGTCGTCAGGGCTATATTGGAGAACTATTACATGCAGAAGCCGCCTATATTCACGAATTGCGATGGCAAATGCATGAAGAGAATAAAGGGACCGGGTCTTGGCGAACCCACCACTATGCATCGGGTCGCGGGAATTTATATCCCACTCATGGATTAGGCCCCGTAGCTCAATACATGAATTTGGCCAGAACCGAGGACAGCTTTAAAAGTTTGGTGTCTTTTTCGAGTCCCGCCAAAGGAAGGCAAGACTACGCCCAAGAAAATTTTCCTGCAGATCACAAATGGAATCAATTGCAGTTTAGAAATGGAGATATCAATACCTCTTTGGTCAAAACACAGTTGGGGCGAACCCTGATGATTCAATGGGACGAAACCAGTCCACGACCCTATACCAGACACAATCTTATCCAAGGGACTTTAGGAACACTCGCCGGTTTTCCCACCCGAATTGCAAGAGAAGGGGGAGTCGAAGGGATTACAAAAGATCATCACCGATGGGTCCAAGGAACGGACTTGGAAACTTTCTATGAAATGTATGACCATCCGCTCTATAAAAAGTTAAATGCCTCAACCAAAAATTCTGGCCATGGGGGAATGGACGGAATCATGATGGTTCGTATTGTGGAATGCTTACAGCAAGGACTTCCTTTGGATCAGAATGTATATGAAGGTGCTTTTTGGAGTGCGGTGGGGCCTTTAAGTGCCGCTTCCGCAACTCAAGAAGGGATGCCACAAAAATTTCCGGATTTTACTCGGGGGGATTGGAAAGAAACAAAGCCCCTAGCTATAGTTCACTAGGATTTGGTACACTATCAGTGCGAAGAAGTCTCTTCAGATTTTTCCTCTATATAGGTCGATCCATCGGGTAGTATGGCATTAACCAGATAACCTTGTTTTAAGGCAGTAATGTCTACGTCTGCTCCCTCAAAATTGGAACCGCTTAAATAGGCCCCCTCAAATTTGGCTCCCTTAAGTTTGGCATGTTTAAAATTCACACCACTGAGCTTAGCATTTTGAAAATTGGAAAACATAAAGTTTGAATTGCTGAAATTGGCATTGTTGAAATTGCTATTCGTAAAATTTCCAAAACTCATATTGCCGAAGCGCATTTCAAAACCAGCTCCTTGAGCCCCCATAAAATTTCCCTTTTGGAGGTTTGCTAAATTCATCTCAGCCTTTTTTAGATTGCAGCCTTTAAAATTTCCTTTTTTTAATTCCACACCGTTGAGTTCTATCCCCTCCAGATTGGAATCTCCTAGGTCCAATTCATCGAGATTGATCCCCTGATCGACTAAGTCCTGTAAGGCAATAATTCTGGCCTTACTGTTTTTGATCCCTGCTGCTCCATCGATGGTAGAAAGTGCTTGGTAATGAAATTGTTTCCTCCGTTCTGGGGTTTCTCTAATAAACACTACAATCGCTAGGATAAGTCCCAAGGGCTCAAGAGAATTAAAGATGATATTTAGTATTGTAGATTTTGTAGCTGCATAGGTAAAAAAGAAAAATACGATGGTTATGATACCTCCGATTTTAAACAAAGATTGGTTCCAAAACCAATGTTCTAGAGTCGTAAATATTTTCGACTTTTTGGTTTTTCTTTTGATCCTTTGCCGAAAGGTTAGCAGTTTGGTAAGTCTGGCTTCCCCCTTGGCATTTACAATTTTGGATTGAGAAAATTCAGCCGATCTTTGCTTCTCTGCCAATCGATCCTTTAAATCCTGCATAAGAAGGATACATTAAGTCATTAAATCAACAACGGTCTGATAGGTGTTCAACCATGCTTGTTCATGATCAGAACTCCACTGGTCGCCATTTAACTTGGAGATCGTATTTATCAAACATTCCCCTACAACAGGATAATGCGCCAATTGGGCTCCATAACCTACATGGTCTTGACCTAAAGGCTCTAATATTTCCTGAATGGCCTCAGGATTTCGAATATTTTCCACCAGAATGACCAGAGAATTATACAGTTTTTGTCCTTGTTTTTCCTTAGTTGTATTCCGAAACATCGGTTCAACTGCAGGAGCCATTTTAAATAAATCGTCGTAAAACTCAAGTATAAATTCATCTTTTCTGAGCATTACATTTTCAAAGCTTTCCTCAACTAATTGTGCTGTATCCATTCCATTTAAATATATTTTCCAATATAATTAATTTTGATTAGAACAAAAGTTGGCTCGGGTAATTGAAAGAATTTCTTAATATCTAAAATCTGTTATCTTGCGATCCAAAGCAAAAAAACAAATGTTGAGGGATAGTTTAGAATTTAGACGACTCATTGCGCTCGTATGTTTATGGGCTTGTGTGGCATGTACAACATCAGACGATAATCCACCTCCCATAGCGGACGATT
>WTJH01000169.1 GCA_011524915.1 Flavobacteriales bacterium
TTGTAGCTCTGATTTGTGGGCTAACGCATTGGTCCTGTTCTTCTCCAGAACAGCCGACTACTTTTGTGTCTTATTCAGCTACGGATCTTCCTGTCATATCAATTGAGACGGGTCAGACCGAAGTGAACAGCCGCGAAAACTATATCCCTGCTCGGATTTCTATTCAGGGAAATGAAGACTTTCCCGGATTAGATGCTCAGGAGGTGCGCATCCGAGGTCGGGGAAATTCCTCTTGGTGGCAAGGACTTACCTATGGGAAATTGCCTTATCAAATTCGGTTTGAAGATAAAAGGCCCATTTTAGGAATGCCGAGTGATCGCCGATGGGTATTGTTGTCAGAACTCAGTGATAAAAGTTTAATTCGCAATAAAATCTCCAGAGATCTAGGATTTATGAGTCGGCTGGAATATACGCCAGACCTCCGATATGCCATGTTAGAAATGAATGGAGAACCCCAAGGGATCTATCTCATCGGACAAAAAGCAGAGGAAACCAATAATCGTTTAGCCATTGGAGATGCAGGATTTTTGATTGAAATCGATCAACTGGGACGCATCGACACGGACGATGTCTATTTTACTTCCGATTATTTTCGGCGGATCAATGCCGAAAATGTGTTTAATATTAAGGAGCCCGATTTGGCTCGAGGCTCAGAGGCTTATGTTCAGATTCGCGATCATATTGCTGCCTTTGAGGAGGTTTTGTTTTCTGAGAATTTCGCAGATCCTGAAACCGGCTATGCCGCTTATATAGACTTGGATAGTTTTGTGGATTGGTATCTTATTCAAGAAATTGGAAAATCTGTGGATTCTTGGGGGTTTTCGAGTGTGTTTTTTCATTATACCCCTGGGGGTAAAATCAAGATGGGGCCTTTGTGGGATTTCGATTTGTCTTTTGGAAATGTAGACTATGCAGCTGCAGAATTTACCGAAGGTTTTTGGATTACGATTAACCCTTGGTATGATCGCTTATTTGAGGACCCCAATTTTAGAATTGCAGTAAAATCCCGCTATGCATACTTCTATGAACAGTTGCCCGATCTAATGGATAAAATTGATATGTATGCCGAGTATTTGGATGGTGAACATCAAATCAACTATAGCATCTGGGAAACCTTAGGGACCTATGTATGGCCCAACCCCATATATTTTGACACCTATACCGAAGAAGTAGCACACCTGAAAACTTGGCTAGGTGCACGTATGGATTGGATGAACAATGCTCTTCCCGGAAGGTATTATTTTGGAAACTAATCCCAACGATTAGACCTAAAACCTCAACAACAGGATTTAAAGTCTAATGCCTGTATTTCAGCTCTTTAAATCATTTTAAAATCAAGCAATAGCTCTCCTTCGAGCTTGGCTTGTAAATGATCTCCCACATGAATTTCTCCAGTACCACTGGCAGGAGTACCCGTAAATATCAGGTCTCCAGGTTCCAGCGTCATAAAGGAAGAAACGTAAGCAATGATTTCACTAAAATTGTAAATCATCAGATCGGTATTTCCAACTTGTTTAAGTTCTCCATTAATGGATAAATCGAAATTGATATTATTTAGATCTGGAAAATTAGCAATGGGCCGAAAGGCAGAAATAGGGGCAGAGCCATCAAAACCTTTTGCAAGATCCCAAGGATGCTTGGTTTCTCTGTAAAGGTTGAGTACATCCTTTGCCGTATAATCGATTCCAATGGCAAGTTCAGAAATATAATCCGATGCCTGAGACGCAGGAATGTCTTTCCCTTGTTGACCGATTTTAGCTACGAGCTCTACCTCATAGACAAGATTCTTAGTGATAGAAGGATAAGCAACGTCCGCATTGTTTTCTACTAAACTGGTACTGGGTTTAGAGAAAATGATTTGTTTTCCGTTTTTATAGGTGCTTATTTCCGATTTGTCGTTGACATAATTTTTCCCTATTCCTAAGATTTTCATGCGGTATGTTTTTGAATTGAACGGCACAAAATTAAAACGATTCTTAAATTACCCATCAAAAATTGGATTTATCTCAGGTCATTTTGATGTATAGATCTGAAATAAAAAACCCTAAGTATCCTCTAGAAAAGGAGTTATGCTTGCTTTTCAAAAGAGGCCAATCGGTCTTTATAATCTTTGATTCTAGAATAGGCATTTGTATCGATCAATAAAATGACTACAAACATGGCCAAAGTCACGATTGCACTTGCCCTCCAGATCGGTTTTTCCATAAAAACAATGATTCCTGCACAGCAACAAATCAATAGCGGAATTACTTTAAAAACGATACGCTCATATTCTAGAAGGGTTTTTTCAGCCCTTTCTTTTTCGGATACAGTCAAGGATCCAATCGTATCTGGGGTCGCTTTAGAAAATTCATTGAAGCGTCCATAATTGGTATACACCAATCCGGCTCCGATGATTAGGAGGAGGATCCCACAAACAACTAATGGGTTTATAAATGCCCGAGCGGTTAATGTTTTTCCCACACGAAAAAAGACAAATGCAGCCCCTAAAAATACGATCCCGAAAAGCACAAAAAACTTGGATGAAAATATTTCATCTTTAGCCCATTCCAGCATAATCTTTACAATTTCCATAGTTCTATTCTTTAGGGTTCAACGCCAGAACAGGACCGCATTGTTGCCCTGTATTTTAGATCTCTTAACAGCAGTTGTGGAGACGGTGTTTTATTGCTTAACAAAAGTGATATACTCAATAGAGCCAAAAGGAGAGTCTTCGTCTGCTTCTACGGGAAGTCTAAATTCCGTAAAGCTTGAGTTAAAGGTCAAGGTAGTTGCTTCTGGCGTTTCTCCTTCATCTCCGATGGAGTAATTTTGGGAGGTTTGCGAAAAGTTGGGATTTTGACTGGTATTTTCCCACGATCCATTAAAAGTTTCATTGGCTCCGCCCTCGAAAAGCGTGGCAGACAAAGCATCAATTTCAGCTTGTGAAAGGCCCTCTCCACTGATGGATAAGGCTGTAGAACCATTCATGTCTCCATTGGCCAAAAAGTTGTATTGGATCTGTGTATTGTAGTTAAAGCTAAGCGTAGCTCCTTCATCTCCGGGGATGGTTAGCGGAAAGCTTTGTTGTGCCACCCAACTGCCTATAATGGGATCTTGCCCGATAGCATCACCATCGTCATCACCAGAACAATTGATGAGTGTAAAGGAAAAAAGTACAAGGGCTAAAAGGCGCTGAATCGTTTTAAAGTTTGTCATGAATACTGAAATATATTTTTGCTATAAATATAGTCAGTAATTTATTCTTTGGGTCATCTGAAAACGAATCCTTTTTATAATGTATGGAGCATATTTCGTAATAACATTCCGGGCTAAAGCTTCGTTTAGGGGCAGTATGCTCAAAATGCAGATAGCATAAGGTTGCAGGATCAGACCTATCGTATTAGATCCTCCAAAGAGACGAAATAAGCGCCCCTTAAAACAGCAGGCCACAGTTGGCCTTTTGGGTGTCTAAAACCCTAGGAATCAATATTACAAGAATAGGTGCCAAACCAGTCGCATAATCCATTGGGGTTAGTGGTTTGACCACAGCTGCATTCAATATTCATAACTATTTCTTTTTCAGTAATATACAAAAATTTTTTAAATACAGATTCAGCAG
>WTJH01000002.1 GCA_011524915.1 Flavobacteriales bacterium
CCCAATGCGCCAATGGTAGCAGCTACAACACCGCGACCCCCTTCTAGTAATCCAAACGCACGTCCTTGCTGGAGACTTCCTCCCCAGGCCCTTGCGGCTTTAATCATAGCTGCCCAAAACAAGTAGATGGTAGAAAACCCCCAAAAGGCATACAGGAATTGCAATCCTAAAAAGGAAGGGTAGTACATTAGGAAGGCTCCTCCCGTGGCAGTAATCATTAAGGCTCCTGCGATTAATTTTCGCGGCGCAAATCGATCGGCTAAAGTACCTCCAAAGACATAGGAAATTATGGCTACAATACCATAGGTGGAAAACAGGGTGCCCAGTTCAAAATTGTTGAGTTGGAAAACATCTAGGAAGGTAGGGCGGTAAATTCGTCCTAGTAAAAAGGGTAAAATAAAAATGGACTCCCCCGCAAGCATTAAAAGAATGATATTCCCATAAGGGGGGGATGCTTTTTGTACTTCCATAAAAAGGACTTCCTATTTGAAGAAAGATACAAAAACTAAACGGGCTTAGTTTTCTTCGGGAGTTTCTTCCGCTCCTTCCGAAGCGTTTTCTTGGGAGGCTCCTAAGAGGCTGTCTAACCGAAGACGTAAAAAGACCTCGTGGGTGCGGCGGTCTAAACCACTAGTACTGTTGTTTAAAGAGCGCTCATAGGCGTAACCAAGGCTAAAGAAGTTGGCAATATTTACTTGCCCCGTTGCTGCAGCAGTTCCTGTACTGAAATAGCTTACTCCCAATTCAAAAATATTTTGGAGCGCTAGTGCAGAAGCGTATTGCTGTGAGGCCTTAAACCCTTGCGACTGCCTAAAAATCACTGCATTTTTCCATTGTAAATTGTCTGTTACGGCAAATGTTGCCCCAGCAGCAGCATAGTGCTGTACGTTTATAACACTATTTATTGCGGGGTCAAGCGTTCCTATTTTAACCAATTGAGGGATACTGTAGCTCACCCAAAAGTTTTTAAATGTCCAATATGCGCCAGCACCAATAACAGGCGCAAAATAGGCTTGTGCTTGTTGGGAAGGATCCGATATGGGCGCCGTAGTTACAAGGGTTAGGGGATCCACTTTATAGAAATATCCTCCACCCCGCATTCCTAAATACAAATGACTCTCATCACTTAGAGTGAGGTGATAGGAAAGATCTGCCGAAGCGATGGTTTTATTTTCTACAAACAAGGAGTTATTCAGGATATTGATTCCTCCTCCAAGGTTATTTTTTAAAGGGGCTCCCAGGGCAAAAGAAGTTGTTTTAGGGGCATTTTCTACACTCACCCATTGGTTTCGAGTAGATAATAGTGCTTGAGTTTCTGCTCCTGAAAGGGCAGGATTAATAAATTGTAATTGCTGGCTAAACAGGGCATAACGGAAGGTATCCTGAGCGTTAATGGTGCTGCCTAAGTACAATACTGTAAAACAAGCGAAAATGCTTAATCTGACAAATAGAGCCATCCTTCAAAGTCAATTGTTCCATTACCATCCACATCTACTCTGTACAAATAGCTACCAACAGGGAGTACGCCTCCGTTAAATGTTCCATCCCAAGTATTAGCATATGATTGTTCGTGGAATACAAGCGTGCCGTCTGAAGCGTAAATCCACACTTGGTTGAGCGGGAAGCGCTGTATTTCGGGGAACGTCCAGGTGTCGTTAATGCCATCGCCATTAGGAGAGAAAAATTCTGCCACTTCAATGGTGATATAATTAGGATCATTGGGTAAATATTCTTGGTTTGGATTTGCAAAGTTGGGTGCAGTATCAAATTCATTTAATATCCCATCGCCGTCAATATCCAAGTCGATGGTGTCGGGGAATAAATCTCCGTCAAGATCAGCGGGGACACTGTTGGGATCGTAGGGATCACTTCCAGCCTGTTCTTCGTGAATGTTCAGGTAGTTGTCTCCGTCAATATCTTCATCGGTATTGTCACCAATGCTGTCATTATCAGTATCTGCCCATTCTGAGGCGTCTAGTGGGAAGGCGTCATTGGCGTCGAGGTAACCATCGTTATCGTCATCGTCATCACCGTTATTTCCAATACCATCGTTGTCGGTATCTATGCTTTCTGTCGGATCGTTCGGGAAGGCGTCATAGGTAAAGCTTTCTTCCCTCCAGTTCACATCAACATTGAGTACTCCATCGTTATCGGTGTCTTCGTCGCTATTGTCACCAATGCCGTCATTATCAATATCAGACCACTCGTTAGGATTGGTAGGGAAGGCATCATTTTCATTTGCATAGCCATCATTGTCAAGATCACCATCGTTAAAATCATAGATTCCGTCATTATCGGTATCTAGGGGGAAGTCCGTAAAGTCACGATGATCAGTTCCTGCATTAAACTCAATTTGGTCTACCACACCGTCTCCATCGGTATCAAAATACATCGGATTATAATTTGATCCGCCACCACCGCTTGAACTCGGTGGGGTAACTGCTTCTTCTTGAATTTCTTCTACTGACGCAATAGCATCATTTTCAATTGTAATCACAAATTGTTGCTCGAAAATGAGTCCTTCAAAGTCAGTAGCTTTAATGATAATAGTGTACTGTCCACTGGTTGTTTTATCCCCTTTAATCAAATGTAATCCTTGGGCATCGGCCTCAAAGAGATCGAGGTGCTGCGAATTGGGAGCCATGCTTACAGTGATTTCATCATCAATATCGGGGTCAACGACTTCAATAGTAGCAATGGTTGTTTTTTCGGAGCGCGCAAAGGTGTAGGAAGTATTACTTAGATTAATGTCGCTGGGGGCCTCATTAACATCTACTACCGCAAAATTAATTGGCGTGACCGAAGAGGTAGCATCATTAGAACTTATTGATGTATTACTTCCAAAGGCGTTTACCTTTTTCTTAACCTTCCATTTTCCAACTCCTCTACTGGTTGACTTTTTTCCTTTGGGGGCATTGTCAACATCGGTTTGATAGTGGGTATAATTTCGTTTGGGCCGTTTCCCTTGGGTGCTTTGTCTTCCTTTAGCTGTTGGGGGATTGTCACCAAAATATTCTTCAAAATTTAAGGTGGTCTCTAAGTAATTGATAAAGTTTTGGTCAACGATAAGGAGTTCCGTGTCTTCATCAAAGTCAATGATGCCTTGGGTTTCACTTTCATCAACGGTCCATTGTATTTCATCAGATTTGATTTTCCCTAATGCACCAAGCTTACCAAACTTACGGTACCCCCATCCATAGGCTTTTCCATCTTGTGCGCGTGCAATTTGGAAGTCGAACCCTCCTAGGTTTTCTTGCCATTGTATATCTCCAGCAACTTTTGTGGGGGTACTCCGTTGTGTGTAATCCCCAACTCCAAGGGTACCGTAGTCATTTTTCCCCCAGCCATACATTTCGCCAGCCGAGTTGATGGCAAAACTTACATTTTCAGAGGCATCAATCTTTGTCCAGTTATTTGCTGTGCCAATTTGAAGTATTTCTCTGGAGTTTCCAGTGCGCCCTAATTGACGGAAGTTATTTCTTCCTACAGACCAAATAGTTCCATCATCCTTTAGTAACAAGGTGTGGAATAAGCCCATTGATATTTTATCCCAGTCGTTGTTTTCATCGAAAAGTT
>WTJH01000092.1:0-1291 GCA_011524915.1 Flavobacteriales bacterium
CATAGTTGACTTCGATGGTGGGGCCTGCAATTAGACCTAAAGCATTGATGCGGATTTCGTGTTTCCCAAAAGTTTCTGGCGCCTCGTAGGAACTGTTTTTAACAATTTCCACTTGGAGTGGAGCATCCTGTGCCCATCCCCAAACACTGATCAAAAAAACGATTATAGAGCGGAATTTCATAAGGGATATTTTGTTTGTCAAAAATAGATCCAATCAAGAACCGTTCCAAAAGTTAAGTTCAAAATTGTCATACGTTCTGGAAGAGTTCAAAGAGGTTTTCTCGTGCGGGTCGGCACAAAAAAATATATACCAAAAAGCTGATAAATAAGGTAATAATTGCCAAAAGCCAAGAGTTGGGACGCATCACTTAAGCAGGTTTACTCTTCAATTTAGCAAGAAAAAACGGCTTAAAATATCATTTATTCAATTTTAACATTCTGTATTACGTTCGGGAAAGAATTACGTTTGGAACCCCTATATTTGGAAGATTGAACGGGAATATCTGGTGGAAGACTACATCGACATACAAGGTGCACGTGCACACAACCTTAAAAACATAAGTTTACAAATCCCTCGGGAAAAATTGGTGGTCATCACTGGGCTTTCAGGAAGTGGAAAATCATCCTTAGCCTTTGACACGCTATATGCCGAGGGTCAACGGCGTTATATGGAGACCTTTTCGGCCTATGTCCGTCAATTTTTAGGGAATTTAGAGCGACCCGATGTCGATAAAATTGATGGCCTGTCTCCGGTAATTGCCATCGAACAGAAAACCACCTCCAGAAGTCCGCGTTCCACCGTGGGGACCATCACAGAACTCTATGATTATATCCGCCTGCTCTTTGCCCGAGTAGGAACTGCCTATAGCCATGTGTCCAATCAGCCTATGGTAAAATATTCGGATGATCAGATCTTAGAATTGATCCTTCAGGCTTTTAGCGATCAAAAAATCGCTCTTTTGGCCCCCTTGGTCAAATCCCGAAAAGGGCACTACAGAGAATTGTTCGATCAGGTGATGCGACAAGGATATCTGCGGGTACGTGTCGACGGCGAACTTCACGATTTAAAACCAGGTTTTAAAGTAGACCGATATAAAACCCACGATATCGAAGTTGTTATCGATCGGTTAAAAGTTCAAAACACAGAACAGGGCCTTAAACGCCTCAAGGAATCCTTAGCAACGGCACTAGATTTTGGAGAAGGTACGCTCATGGTTTTGGATCTTGAGGCCGATGATACCCGCTATTTCAGTCGGAATTTGATGTGTGCAGATTCTGGAATTTCCTATGC
>WTJH01000092.1:1391-8169 GCA_011524915.1 Flavobacteriales bacterium
CCTGGGAATTACACGAGACTATAAAATTGATTATGAGGGAATCGTCCCTTTTATTCAGCATCAATTCGAATTGTCTGATAGCGCTTCCATTAAACGTTGGGCAGGAAGCTATATGGAAGAGCAAAGCTGTTCGGGTTGTGGGGGTGCTCGCCTAAAAAAAGAGGCCCTACACTTTAAAATCGGAGGCAAAAACATCGCAGAATTATCACTGATGGATCTGGACGAATTGGCGCTCTGGCTCGATCAAATCCCCGAGCAATTAAGCCCCAATGAAATGGTTATTGCAGGGGAGATATTAAAAGAAATTCGGGCGCGTTTACAGTTTTTATTGGATGTAGGCTTGCACTACTTACAACTGCACCGATCCTCTAAGACCCTCTCCGGTGGAGAGGCTCAGCGTATTCGATTGGCAACCCAGATTGGTTCTCAACTGGTGGGAGTGCTCTATATCCTAGACGAACCCTCCATTGGACTTCACCAGCGCGATAACGACAGACTTATTCAATCGCTCGAAGCCCTCCGGGATCTAGGAAATTCTGTTTTGGTCGTAGAACACGATAAAGACATGATTCTTAAAGCCGATCATGTGGTTGATTTAGGACCCTTTGCGGGAAAAAATGGTGGGGAAATCATTTCGGAAGGAGCCCCCTCAGAGCTGTATCAACAAAATACGCTAACGGCTTCCTATCTCAATGGCTCTAGACAAGTTCCAATACCCGATAAACGTCGAAAGAGCAATGGAAAAAAACTGCGGCTAGAAGGGTGTACCGGAAATAATCTCAATAATGTAGATGTAGATATTCCCTTAGGCGTAATGATCGGAGTTACCGGCGTTTCAGGAAGCGGAAAATCGACCCTAATCAACGGGACACTATACCCCATTCTGAATGCTGAAATATACAATGGGGTCCAAGAACCCATGCCCTACTCCAAAATCAAAGGGCTTAAACATTTGGATAAGGTGGTGGATGTCAATCAGGCGCCCATTGGCAGAACTCCTCGAAGCAATCCAGCCACCTATTGCGGCGTTTTTAGCGATATCCGCAATCTATTTGCCATGACTCCCGAAGCGCAAATTCGAGGATATAAACCCGGACGCTTCAGTTTTAACGTTAAAGGCGGGCGTTGCGAGACTTGTCAAGGAGGTGGTATGCGGGTTATTGAAATGAATTTCTTACCCGACGTACATGTCCCCTGTGAAAGCTGTTTTGGAAAACGATTCAATCGAGAAACTTTAGAAATTAGATACCGAGGAAAATCCATCGCAGATGTTTTGGAGATGACCATCGATCAGGCTTGTGACTTTTTTGAACCCCTCCCGAAGATCTATCACAAACTAAAAACCCTCAAGGAGGTTGGATTGGGTTATATCGCTCTAGGACAAAGTTCCACAACACTTTCTGGTGGAGAAGCCCAGCGGATTAAGCTGGCAACTGAGTTGGCTAAAAAAGATACTGGACAAACCTTATATATACTCGACGAGCCCACTACTGGACTGCATTTTGAGGATATCCGTGTGCTGATGGAGGTCTTGAATCGACTGGTAGACCGGGGCAATACCGTTTTGATCATTGAACACAATTTAGACGTGATCAAACAAGTGGATCATATCATTGATTTAGGTCCTGAAGGCGGGAAAAACGGAGGTCAAATCGTAGGAATTGGAAGTCCTGAAAAGTTCTGTACCTTAGAGAATAACATTACTGCTACCTATTTGCGTAAAGAACTATATTTAAATTCTCCCGTATGAAAAAAGGTCAAAATCTTAAAAATTGGCACGAAATAAAGGCAAACGACTCTTGGGCATTATTCAAAATTATGAGTGAATTTGTCGAGGGTTATGAGACCATGGCCAAGATTGGGCCTTGTATTTCTGTGTTTGGTTCGGCACGTACACAAGAAGACCACCCCCATTACCAAATGGCAGTCGAAGTAGCCGAACGAATTGTAGATGCCGGATATGGCGTTATTACAGGCGGTGGCCCAGGTTTGATGGAAGCCGCAAACAGAGGAGCTAAAAACGCCTTGGGAGTTTCCGTAGGTTTAAATATAGATCTGCCGTTCGAACAATTTCCAAACCCCTATATCGATAACGATAAGCTTATCAATTTTCAATACTTCTTTGTCCGGAAAGTCATCTTTGTCAAATATGCTCAAGGATTTATTGTGATGCCAGGCGGTTTTGGTACGCTTGATGAGCTTTTTGAAGCCATAACGCTCATTCAAACGAATAAAATAAGTCGTTTTCCGATCGTATTGGTAGGCAAATCCTTTTGGGGAGGGCTAATGGACTGGATTCAAGACACCCTACTTCGGGAGGCTTATATCAGCGATGAAGACTTGTTCCTTTTCGAATTGGTCGATACTCCAGAAGAGGCTGTTGCTAAGATCAACGAATTTTATACCACCGAAAACTTTCGTCCAAACTTTTAATGCGTTACCTCCGTTTGTTCACTTGGTGGATGCTTTTTCTGGGCTGCTTTGGAGCTTTTGCCCAAGAGCATCAGCTTCAAGTGCAATACGACTCTCTACAACAAACCCTGGAGGTTAGACACCAATTGAAATGGGTGAATCGTTCCAATACACCCATGCACCAACTGGTTCTCTTGGACTGGAATCATGCCTACTCCAACAATCAGACACCTTTAGCGCAAAGGCTTACCGAAGAATTTGACCGGAGTTTTTACCTTTCAAAGAGAAGCAAGTTTGGTGCAACAGAAATTCATCAGCTACAGATGAATGGTCAAGATTTGAATTGGAGCAGACCAGAAGATCACCCGGATATCCTAATCCTTGAACTTCCGACTCCCCTCTTGGCTGGCGATACGCAAACTTTTGAATTCCGCTATACCTTAAAACTCCCGGCAAGTAAATTTACCGGTTATGGTTATAAACCCGACGGAAGCTTAAGTCTTAAATACTGGCATTTGATGCCTGCACCCCAAGAACAAGGGGAATGGAAAAAATATAGTCACTTGCATTTAGATGACTATGGTGGGGTTAAAAATCGGTATACCATAGCGTTTTCGGGAACGGAAAAGTATGAGGTGTTGAGTAATTTAAACACCACTAATTCTTCCCAATATACAGGGGAAGCTGCAGCTGCCTTTTTTGATTTTGTTCGGGAAAGCGATTTTCAAGAATATACCGTAGCTGGAGAAAAGACCGTGATTACTGATTTTGATTCCCGACAAAGGTCCAAGATTTCTCGCCATGCCAGTATCTTAAGAATCACCGATTATTTTGAAAAGGTTTTGGGGATAGCCATCCCCTCCAAGCTGTGGGTTCAAAAAGCGATATATAACCGCTACCCTTTCTATGGCCTCAACCAATTACCGGAAATCGTAAGTCCTTTTTCGGACGAATTCCATTTCGAGGTTCGGTTTTTAAAGGCCTTTGCTTTTGCCATTGCAGAACATCAACTCATGGGAGTGGATCGCCGCAAAAACTACGGCTTGTTTCACGGGCTCCAAATCTATTGGATCCTTAAATACATGGAAGCCCATCATCCCGATCAAAAATTTATTGGACGCTTAGCCGAATGGAAAATTTTAAAACCCTATGAGATTAGCCGCCTTCCTTTTAATGGAGGCTTTTGGTTTTTAAATACGCTGACTCAAACGGCAAATTTGCAACAAGCCGATCGCAGTCCGGCAGACGTCCTCACACGCTTCAATGCTCGAATTAGCGTTCCCTACCATATGGGATTGGGCTGGTTTTATCTGGATCATTATCTAGGGGGCAATCGATTGGTTAAACAATTGATTCCACTATATACCCAAGGGGATTTGGATCGTTTTCAGTCCTATTTGGAGGCCTCAGAGCAAAAGTCTTTCGACTGGCTATTTACCCATTATTTTGGGGATCGTTTTTCTTATGACATTCGATTGGAAGTTGAAGAAATCATGCCCGACAGCATACAGCTTAAAGTCAGCGAAAAAAGCGGACTAAAATTACCCTATCGGCTCGATTGGGTCCAGAAAAATGGCCAAATTCAAGGGCAATGGATGGAATCCCAGACCATGGAAAAGTCTTTGGTGATCCCCCGAAGCGATGCCCCATATCTCAGCGTAAATGCCCAAGAATTATGGCCCGATCAGATTCAGAAAAACCATTGGCGGAAAAACAGAAAGTTTCAATTAAAACCCCTACGCCTCACTTTTCTTAAAGATTTACAAAGCCCTAAAGCCAATCAAGTCTTTTTCAATCCCTCTGTAGAACTCAATGCCTACGATGGTTTTGCTTTAGGAATGCAATTCTACAACAAAGCCATCCGACAGCCCAATTTCGAATTTAATGTATCGCCTCAATACAGTTCGATTGAAAAAAAATTGGTGGGAAGTTTTCGCGCGGAGCAACGAATTCGAAAAGAGAATTCTTCTAATTTTTTAACCCTCCTATCTGTTTTTGGAAGTCAATACCATTACGACCAACACCTAAAATACAGCATCTTAGCCCCTTCCCTAAGTTTTTTCTTTCGGCCCAAAGACTTGCGTTCCAATTACAGAGAACGACTCAGCTTTGCCTATTATCAAGTCCATCGCGAATTGGCCCCAAATACCTCCTTGGAAAGCCCCAACTATCAGATTTTTAATATCGGATACCAGCAAAGCAATCGAGCTGCAGTCAATTTTATGAGTCGGCGGATCGATATGGATTTTTCAAAAGATATGGGGAAATTATACGCCAGTTGGGACTATCGGAAGCTTTTTCCAAGTGGACGTCAGCTATCCTTGCGTTTGTTTGGAGGATTATTCCTGTATCACAACCGTCTTGACATCCCGTTTTATGATTTTAATCTGAATCGTCCAACCGACTATTTGTTCCGTTATGCCTATTTAGGACGTTCGGAAACCTCAGGCCTATTGGGACAACAATTCATTCCAGCAGAGGGAAGCTTTAAATCCATCATAGAAGATTCAAGTGCTAATGATTTTTTGATATCCACTAACTTGGCCGTGGGCCTCTGGCGTTGGGTAGAAGCCTATGTAGATTTGGGATTAATTCGCAATCGAAAAACTCGAACTCAAGCCTTTTACGGGACTGGAATTCGTTTGAATTTACTCCCCGATTACCTTGAATTGTATTTACCTGTAGCTTCAAACAATGGGATTGAAGATTTTAACAATCAATATTTTAGCAACATTAGAGTACTCTTTACTTTAGATCCCAAAACCCTTTCAGGTCTCTTTACACGAAGTTGGTTTTAGTACATCAGTCTCTAGGGTCTGATAGAATATTTGTATATTCGGGCTCCATGAAAGAAGCTCCAGAAACAGAAATTTCATATCTCGAATTTAAAAAACAAGTTCTTGAGGATTATCAAACGGCAGTCCTCAGTCGAAGCTGTAGTTTATTAGGACGGCGGGAAGTTCTTTCCGGCAAGGGAAAATTTGGAATTTTCGGAGACGGAAAAGAATTGCCACAGATCGCCATCAACCGTTTTTTTCGACGAGGCGATTATCGAGCGGGCTATTATAGAGATCAGACCTTTTTGATGGGGCAAGGGCTCTTAAAGCCAGAAAATATATTCGCAGCCTTATATGCTCATTTAGATGAAGTCCACGAGCCGATGTCTTCGGGTCGACAAATGTCGGGGCATTTTATGACTCCAAATGTCGATGGAGATTTGGCGTGGGTCGATCAAACGAAACAATACAATCACACGTCTGATATATCCCCAACGGCAGGGCAAATGCCACGTCTTTTAGGATTGGCCCAAGCCTCAAAAGTTTATCGTGCTTTAGCGCCTAAAAACAGTGAGAAGTTTAGTCAAGAAGGGAATGAAATTGCTTGGGGAACCATCGGCAATGCCAGTACCAGCGAGGGCCTCTTTTTGGAAGCCATAAACGCCGCTGGGGTTTTACAAGTTCCGATGGTCATAAGTGTGTGGGACGACGACTATGGAATTTCTGTCCACAACAAAGATCACACCACCAAAGAGAGCATATCTGAGGCTCTTTCGGGTTTCCAACGGGACCTCGATCATCCGGGCATTCAAATCTTCCGAGTCAATGGCTGGGACTACCCTGCACTGATAGAAACCTATGAGGAAGCTGCCGATTTGGCTCGTGAAAAGCATATTCCGGTATTGGTTCATGTAGTGGAACTCACCCAACCTACAGGACATTCTACATCGGGATCACACGAACGCTACAAATCCAAAGATCGCTTGGCTTGGGAAGCCGAATACGATTGTAATGCGCAATTCCGTTCTTGGATTTTAAAAGAACATATCGCCACGGAAGAAGAATTGTCTGCCCTTGAAAAAGATGCAGGTAAACAAGCCAAAGCAGCGCGCAGAAAGGCATGGGAAGCGTATCTGTCTCCTATCCAGCAAAAGCAAAAGCAACTGGCTCTTCTTTTGGAAAAACTTTTGCCTCAAACGCAAAACGATACCGACATTCAACACTTGCGAATTCAACTGAGAGATAGTTTAGAGCTAAGTCATAAAACCATCCTCAGCAGCGCCCGAAAAGCCCTCTTTTTTGCGCAGAAATATCCCGCCTGCGACCTGCAGCCGCTGAAAAGTTTGATTGCTCAAGAGCGTTCCTTTTTAGAAGAAAAAGTATCCAGTAAACTCTACAGCGCCCGTCCGGAACAAGGTTTGGAAACCAGCCCAGCTGAATTTCCAGATACTATCGAAAAAGTAGATGGCCGCGTGGTCATCCGAGATAATTTTAAGGCCTTATTAGAACAACACGATAATCTCCTGATTTTTGGGGAAGACTGTGGCGCCATCGGAGATGTAAACCAAGGACTAGAAGGCTTACAAGAA
>WTJH01000092.1:8269-14241 GCA_011524915.1 Flavobacteriales bacterium
ATCGTTGTTGAATCGCTGAATGGATACCGCTTAAAAGAATCCCTCCCTCAAAATTTGGGAACCTTTAAAACACCTATAGGTAAAATAGAATGTTTACGCACGGGAACAGACATCACAGTGATCTCGTATGGATCCACCCTCCGTTTGGTGGAACAAGCCGCTCCTATACTTGAAAAAAGGGGTGTTTCCATTGAAATAATAGATATCCAATCGCTTATTCCCTTTGATATCGAGCACGAATTACGCGAGCATATCGCTCAAACCAACCGTGTTTTAATCGTCGATGAAGATGTCCCGGGAGGGGCTTCTGCTTATATCCTTCAACAATTATTGGATCAACAGCAGGTTTTTGAACTCTTGGATAGCCCTCCTGCCCTTCTCAGTGCTAAGGCGCACCGACCCGCCTATGGAAGCGATGGAGACTATTGTTCAAAGCCTCAGGTAGACGATATCGTTGAACGTGCATACCAAATGATGCATGAGGTGGCTCCAGATACTTTCCCACTGGGATAATTTAAACGGAAAGAATTTTTAACAACAATTCTTGCAACAGTGCTTTACTGTCTTTGTTAACTGCCCCTAAACCTTTAGACTTAAGGTCGTACACATAAATTTCTTCTAAGACCTGAGCACTTTGTTTCATAGAAAAATTACGTGCTGCTAGCTCATATTCTCGAATAAAATAAGGATTAACCCCCAAAACTTTAGCCGCCTGACCTTTGTTGGGCAGCGCATGATAGCTGATGATTTTCATAAAATAACGGTGCAACGTACTCAGCGTTAATACTAAGGGGTGTTTTTTAGAGTGATCCCCCATATGATTCGCTATTTGCATTACTAAAGCCGCATTGCGTTCTCCAACGGCTTTTTGCAACTCAAAGTTGTTGTAATCTTTGCTGATTCCTACATGGGCTTCGATGGCCTCAACTCCAATACGGGTCCCCGACCCTAGGACTAATTGCAGTTTTTTGAGGGCATTTTCCAGCGTTTGTAAATCGGCCCCTACACTAGAGGTTAAAAGCTGAATAGCTTCGGGAGATACATCTAGGCCGTGATGTTTAGCGGCTGAAGCGATCCATCCAGGAACCTGATTGTCGTATAATGGTTTGGCCTCCAACACCACTCCACTTTTATGAATAGCCTTATAGAGTTTGGACCTTTTATCCAGTGATTTGTGTTTCCAGCAAATCACCAATACCGTTTGGGGTTGTGGGTTTTGAGCATAAGCAGCCAAAGCATCCAGATTTTTGTCCATGTATTGGGCCTCTCGAACCACCAGGAGTTGCTTTTCCCCCAGCATGGGATAACGTTTAGCAACTTCTAAAAGTTCCTGGATTTTGGCTTCTTTGCCATACACCAATGTATAGTCAAAAGCTTTAGTCCCTTCGTCTACCAATTGGGTTTCTAGAGCTTGCTCGACACCATCAATAAAAAAAGGTTCTTCACCCATCAATAAATAAACGGGCGAAAACTTCCTCTGCTGAATGGTTTTAATGATTGTATCGTAGGTTTGCATCAAGAATTATTTTGCATTTTAGCACTCGCATGCTGAATTTTCCATCTTACAACATCCGGACTAAAAGTACCAAAAAAAATACGCTGGTATTTGACAATTGGCGAAAAAAATGGATTGTTCTCACCCCTGAAGAATGGGTACGCCAGCATTGTTTACATTTTATTTCCAAAGAACTCCAAATTCCTGACCAATGGATCGCCGTAGAAAAAGAAATCCATGTCCACCAAAGCTCCAAACGCTTTGATATAGCGGTTTTTGCACCCGATCAGTCCTTATGGCTCTTGGTGGAGTGCAAAGCACCTACCGTGCCACTCCATCAACAGACGTTAGATCAAATCAACCAGTATAACAGCTCTCTTAACAGTCCTTATTTAATGCTGACAAACGGCCTAAAGCACATCTATTGCAAAGCCGATCAAAACCTTCAATTCATTGCTCAACTTCCCAAATACCCTACCCAAAAATGACCACCGCTATCTGTATACTGAACTGGAACGGCCAAAAATTACTGGAACGCTTTTTGCCAAGCGTGCTTGCCCATAGCCCAAAGGCTTCAATCTATATCATTGATAACGGCTCAACAGACCAATCCTGTAGCTGGGTGGCCACCACCTACCCAGATATACATATAATTGAACTGGATCAAAACTATGGATATGCTGGCGGATACAATTTAGGTCTTCAACAAATAGAGGCAGATGTATACTGTCTATTGAATTCGGACATTCGAGTGGAAGCCGGGTGGTTAGCTCCCATACAAGAATCTTTTGCCGAAAATTCAATGATGGGCTTGGCTCAACCCCGGATCAAACAAATTGAAAATCCAGAATTTTTCGAATATGCCGGAGCTGCCGGGGGATTTTTGGATGCCTTAGGATATCCCTACTGTAGGGGAAGAATCCTGAACCATCTGGAACGCGATCATGGGCAATACTCCGACTCCCGACCGGTTCAATGGGCCAGTGGTGCTTGTTTATTTGTTCGTAAAAGCTGTTGGGAAGAACTCCAAGGCTTTGATGCCGACTTTTTCGCCCATCAGGAGGAAATTGACCTGTGTTGGAGGGCTCGAAATAAAGGATGGGAAGTTTGGACCATTGGAAATTCAGAAGTTTTTCATCTGGGAGGGGCCACCCTACCCCAATCGCCTCAAAAGTGGTATTTAAATTTTAGAAACAGCCTTTGGATGCTCCAAAAAAACCTCCCGGCACACAAACTTTATTCAGTTTTATGGCAACGCATGGTTTTAGACGGCTTGGCAGCAGTTGTTTTTTTATGTCGTTTGCAGTTTGGAAATTTCTTTGCCGTACTGAAAGCCCATAGAGATCTGTATATCTATTGGAGTAAAAACCAGAAAAAAAGGAACGCTCAGGATACCTACAGGGAAGATTATTTTCATTCCAAATCCATTCTCTGGAACTTTTTCGTGTTAAAAAGATCAAAATTCAGCGATATACCCCTTGATAAAAGGGAATAAACATTTATTTTAGGCCATCATTAATCATTAACTAACCCCATGAAATTAAACAAGACTTGGATGCTCTCTGGAATAGCCCTTTTCCTAAGCGCATGTGTTTCTCAAAAAAAGTTCACCGAACTCGAAACACTTCAACAAAACACCAAAGACCTTTTGGATTCCACCACAGTAAAACTCAATTCCTGTGACGAAGAAAAGCAAACGGCCTTAGCTGCCCTCGCTGCTGCTCAAGAACAGGTGAAATTTTTAAAATCGAATAATCAAGATTTAATCAATAATCTTGGTAACCTGACCACCCTATCTCAAAAGGGGGCCGAGAATCTCGAAAAATCCTTGGAAAGTCTTAAAGAAAAAGACAGTCGAATCCAACGGATGCAAGATGCGGTTACTCGTAAAGACTCTGTTACCCTTGCTCTGGTTACTAGTCTTAAGGGGGCCCTCGGAAACCTGGCAGACGACGACATCGAAATTAATGTAGAAAAGGGTGTGGTTTATGTTTCCATCTCCGACAAACTCCTATTCAACAGTGGTAGCTATGTTGTTTCCCAACGCGCCAAAGAAGTCTTAGGGAAAGTTGCTAAAGTCGTAAACGACAAGCCAGAAATCGAATTTATGGTAGAAGGACATACAGATGATGTACCGATCCGTAAAGAAGGAATCGAAGACAACTGGGACCTCAGTGTTAAACGAGCGACTTCAGTAATCCGAATTCTTCAGAACGATTTCGGTGTAAGTCCAACCCGTATGACCGCTGCAGGAAGAAGCTTCTATATGCCACTGGCAGACAACGACACCAAAGCCAATAGAGCTAAAAACCGTCGGACAAGAATTGTGGTACTGCCCAAACTCGATCAATTCTATAACCTGATTGAGGAAGGAATGAAAGCTGCAGCTCAATAGTTGAATCTACTTTCAAGAAACATAAATCGCCTCTTAATGGGGCGATTTTTTTTTAGTAGTCCCCTTTCCCAGCTCGGATAAGTTCTGGAGCGCTTGCTGTATAGTCCAAGACTGTAGATGGGATATTCCCACAAGGCCCAGCAGCAATGATTAAATCCACCTGATCTTCAAAAGCTTCGAATATCTCACCAGGATCGGTAAAATAGTTTTCCCAGTCGTCGTCCGTACGGATCGATGAAGTGACTAAAGGCGCAGATAATTGCCCCAAAAGAATCTCTACAACAGGATTACTGACCATACGAACCCCCAAAGTTTTCCGCTTATGAAAAGGCTTGGGCAATCTGTCGGCCTCTAAGATATAGGTGTAAGGCCCCGGCAGAGTGCGTTTTAACAACTTAAATTGGGGCCCATTAAGGGGTTTAACATAGTTGTTCAGCTCTGCAAAATCTTTGAATATAAAACTCAAGGGAGCCTGTTGCAACTTAATCCCTTTAAACTGTGCCAGACGGTTAAGGGCTTGAGAATGGTTCGACAAACAACCCAAGGCATAAACCGTATCGGTCGGATATATCGCCAAACCTCCTCGTTCTAAGATATCTGCTGCTTGTTGCAGCTGTCTCGGGTTTGGATTTTCGGGCTGGATTTCTAAATACAGCATCAGGATAAGATCTTTAGTTTGGCGAAACGCAACAAAAGCTTTTTAGTCCCTTCTACTTCGAATGCAATAGACGCTTTTTTGTCGTTCCCTTGTCCTTCGATCAGTTCCACTACTCCTTTGCCAAAACGCATATGCTCCACCCGAGTCCCGGGAGTCAATTCTAGATGCAGAGCAGCGTCCGAGTCTACAGCAGCAGAACTTTGGCCCTGTATTTTCTTTAATTTTTGCAATTGCTGGGGCGAGGGACGGGTATTTATTTTTACTGCAGGTTGGGCTTGTCTCTTGGGAACCCCCTTGTTTTTGGCGGGTTCGCCAAAGATGCCTGGGTCCATCAGGGGTTTAAATGTGTAGGATTCCTGAGGAATGTCTTTTTCCACATATTGCTCCTCTATTTCCTCTAAAAAACGGCTGGGTTCGGCATCGATTAACTTTCCCCAACGATATCGGGACAGGGTATAACTTAAAAATGCCCGTTCTTCGGCACGAGTCAGCGCCACATAAAACAACCTTCGTTCCTCCTCTAGTTCGGCACGTGTATTGAGGCTTAAGGCAGAAGGAAAAAGATCTTCTTCCATACCCACGATAAAGACAAAAGGAAATTCGAGTCCTTTGGCTAAATGTATGGTCATCAGAGAAACGCGGTCTTCGTTTGGGTCATTGTCTTGGTCGAAGTCTGTTGCTAGAGCCACGTCCTCCAAAAACTCGGTTAAACTCCCCGTAGCATCGGCTAATTCTTTTTGGCCCTCCGTAAAATCACGGATCCCATTGAGTAATTCCTCAATATTTTCAATTTTAGCAACCCCTTCTGGAGTTCCGTCCTTTTTGAGCTCTTGGACCATCTGGGTCTTTTTGGTCACCAAATCGGTGATCTCAAAAGCGTTCATCTTCTGATTTTCAACCTGAAAATGACGGATCAATCGGCAAAAGCCTTCCAGTTTGTTGAGGGCTCCTCCGTTGAGGGCTAAATTGAGTTGGGCTGCCCGCTCGGCCGTTTCAAAGAGCGAAAGGTCGTGATGCTTGGCACCTATGACCAATTTCTCCAAAGTCGTCTGACCAATTCCACGGGCCGGATAATTGATGATTCGTTTTAAACTTTCTTCATCCTTAGGATTTACGATGACTCGCAAATAGGCTAAGATGTCCTTGATTTCCTTCCGCTGATAGAACGACAATCCACCATAGATCCTGTACGGGATATTTCTTTTACGCAAGGCATCTTCCATGGCTCGAGATTGCGCATTGGTCCGATACAAAATGGCAAAATCTTTATTGGAACGCTGCTCCTGCATTTTGGTTTCAAAGATCGAAGAAGCTACATGCCGCCCTTCTTCCGCATCGGAACTAAGCCGCTTGATCAGTATTTTCTCTCCTTGAGTATTGGAAGTCCAGACCACCTTATCGATCTTGCTTTTGTTGTGTTCGAT
>WTJH01000182.1:0-10455 GCA_011524915.1 Flavobacteriales bacterium
CTTCAAAGGGTAGAAAAAATAAATATGTTACTCTACCGCGCAAACACCTCTAACCCTAGTAAAATGAACCAAGAAATTAAAACGGTTCAAAAAATATTGGGGCAAGATCGCTATCAGGAATTGATGTCTTTTCAGATCGAGAATCGAAAAGGAGGGATGTTTTTAGAAGGCCAAGTAGGAGCTATAGACGAAGGAATTTTCTGGTATGCTAGCTCTCAGGAAGGGCTGGTAGTCGTTCGTCTGATCACCAATAAGATGGATCCTAAAGAACTCGTTTCCTTAGTCAGCAGTTTGGATTATAAAAAGCTGGACGAAAATCTAAAGGAACAACTCGGTCCTTTGATGGAAGCCCTAGAAATCCGGGATACTCCATCCCTGGAGGCGATTTAGTTAGATCCCCGTATAGTTAAACGGGCTGATCTGCTTTAATTCAGTTTTGACTCGATCTTCAACCGCTAAGGTATCGATAAAGTTAGCGATACGGGAAGCTGTTATTTTTTCATGGGTTCGGGTCAATTCCAAAAGTGCTTCGTAGGGATTTGGATAGCCTTCTCGTCTGAGGATGGTTTGGATGGCCTCGGCGACAACACTCCAATTATCTTCCAGATCCGCTTCGATTTTTTCGGTATTGATCAACAATTTACCCATACCTTTTTGAACTGATTTTAGAGCAATAAGGGTGTGCCCAAAAGGAGTACCAACATTCCGGAGCACTGTAGAATCTGTTAGATCGCGTTGCAAACGTGAAATGGGTAGCTTTTGCGCTAAAAATTCAAAAATAGCGTTAGCCATCCCTAAGTTTCCTTCTGCATTTTCAAAATCAATTGGATTTACTTTGTGCGGCATGGCCGAAGATCCGATCTCTCCAGCTTTTATTTTTTGCTTGAAGTAGTCCATGGAGATATACGTCCATATATCTCGACTAAAATCGATCCAGATGGTATTGATTCGCTTGAGAGCATCGCAAAGAGCTGCAAAATGATCGTAATGTTCGATCTGAGTTGTTGGGAACGAATGAGACAGTCCCAAACGATTTTCAACAAAGTCTGTTCCAAAGGCCTTCCAATCCTTGTTGGGGTAGGCGATGTGGTGCGCATTAAAATTACCTGTAGCACCTCCAAATTTTGCTGCCTGTGGGATCTGCTGCAGTAGAGCGATTTGGTTTTCCAAACGCTGAACGAAGACCTCAAACTCTTTACCCAAACGCGTAGGGGAGGCCGGCTGGCCATGCGTACGCGCCAAAAGGCTTACGTCTTTATATTCTAAGGCCAATTCTTGAAGTTGCGCTAAGGTTTCCTTTAATAATGGAAGATAAACCTCTTCGACAGCCTCCTTAATGGAAAGCGGAATAGCCGTATTGTTGATGTCCTGAGAAGTTAATCCAAAATGGATAAACTCTTTAAAGGATTCTAATCCAAGTTTGTCGAATTCTTTTTTGATAAAGTATTCTACAGCCTTTACGTCATGATTGGTCGTTTGTTCGATCTCTTTAATTTGCAAGGCATCTTCTTGCGAAAAATGACGATAGAGGGCTCTCAACTCTTCGAAATAGGAGGGGTTAAACTCTGAAAGTTGAGGGATTGGGAGTTCACATAACGCAATAAAATACTCTATTTCAACGCGTACGCGATATTTGATAAGGGCTTCTTCTGAAAAGTAAGCGCTTAATTCTTTTGATTTTTTACGGTAACGTCCGTCGATGGGCGATACAGCCGATAGCGTGTTTAGCGGCATAACTACATTTGAATTTCGATGCAAATATACGGCTTGTTGAGCAGAACTATTTTAAAGTTTTAAGATTTGACGTGCTGCTGATTTGTAGCCCGGACTCCCAGTTGGATATTGACTTTTTACCACCGCCACAAGTTGCTCTTGTACCCAGTCTTGATGATCTCTTAAGAGATACAAGCTCTTCATGGCAAAATTTTGAGTGGCAACAGCAGCTGGTTCGGTCAGCCAATCGAAAGCAGTGCTTAGGATGGAATCCTTTTGCTGATCCGAAATTTGATCTTCGAAAGTTTTTAGATAGTTGTAGCAAATCTTACTTAAAGGCCGTCTGATGCTTTCGTTTGTTAGGCTAGGCATGCGATCCAAAAGTTTTTGCCAATAGGGCGTCAGTCGATCTATATCCTCCATGACATACATTTCAAAGATCCATGCAGAAATTACATGGACACGCTCCGATTGTCCATGAGTAGCCCATTCAAAAAGTTGAGGAATAGCTTCCGGATGTTTATGGAAGAATTCCACTCCAGCTTTTCTGTCCGTAATGGAGGCATTGAGGTGAGAAAGGTATTCTTGGAGTTCGCTCATACTAGAGCTTTAGAATCCGATATTCATCATAACATTCACTGATGGCTTCTAGAATTTGTAAATCGTTCGATTCTTTGATAAAGGCATCTGAGTAGCTACAGTTACGGAGGATTTCTTCTATGTTAAAACGTTCGATCCCTAAGAGTTGTACCAAAACTTCTCGATCGAACTTTGCGGAAAGTAGATTTTTGATTTCATCATCCGCTCGCATTTTTTTAAGCTTCCGGAACTGACGGGCATTTTTACTAAAAAGGTTGTAGAGTAGGTCGGCCGGATTAAACAAAGCACCCAAAGCTTTGCTGATTGCGGTTCGGTTTCGATTTCCACCTTCATAGCCAGCCGATGGGAGTCCTGCAATTCGGTAACGTCCTGCCGGATTTATGGGGGCGGTTTTAGCATCTACTTCCAAGTAGCCTGTCAGTTGATAGGGACGTACAATGACTTCCTCCAGTGCATAGGCCAATTCCGTCAACACAAATTTTGCCTCCCCGTAGTCAAATAAGTCTTGTGTCACCGCAACTTTTAAGGGTTTGTATCCCAAGTATGAAAAATACAGGGTGTCGTTTACAGCGGCTGCTAGTTCAAATTTTCCGTCCTGATCTGTTATGGTTCCAATCACCTGAGTCAAGTTCAACACATGCACATTTCCCATGGGCATATCCGTATTTTGGTTTTCGACTCTGGCTTTAATCCATTGATTTTGCCCGTAGCTGGGGAAACTATATCCCAAGCAAATCATAAAAATCAAGAAAAATACCCACTGCTTCATGGCTTTAAAAGTACAAGTTTTTTATGGCTCTTGGGGGAACTTTAAAAGGTTTGACTGTTAATGAATTCCAAAAATGCTTGAAAGGCTCTTCCCCGATGACTGATTTTGTTTTTCTCTGAAGCTTCCATTTCTGCAAAACTAATGCGGTATCCTTCGGGCATAAAAATGGGATCATAGCCAAAGCCTTTGTTTCCTTGTGCTTCTTCTAAAATCTCCCCGTGTACTTCGCCTATGAATTGGTGTTTTTCTCCTGCCCAAAAACAGGCGATTACGGTTACGAATTTGGCTTTCCGATTGGTTTTGTTTTGTAGCTCCTTATGCAATTTAGCCATGTTTAGGGAGGCATCTTTTTCGGGTCCTGCATAGCGGGCCGAATATACTCCAGGCGCACCATCTAAGGCTTCCACAACCAGACCCGTATCGTCGGCAAAACAATTTGCTGCTGTTTTCTGAAAAAGAGCCTCTGCTTTAATCCAGGCATTGGCTTCTAGTGTCTCTCCAGTTTCTGGAATGGGTGTTTCCCAGCCCAAGTCGCTCAATCCCTTTAGGCGAATTCCTGAAGGGAGCATTTGTTGTATTTCAGCAATTTTATTGATGTTGTGCGAGGCAAATAAAAGCTCCATAGGTGTGATTATTGATGGTGATAGGGTAGATGATTTAAAATGGTGTAGGCTCGATACAGTTGTTCGGTAAAGAATAGGCGTACCATTTGGTGAGAAAAAGTCATGGAAGAAAGCGCCCAATGCTCTTTGAATTCACTTTTTAAACTCGGACAAAAGCCATAAGGTCCCCCCACTACAAATATCAATCGTTTGGGAGCGGCCTCCAACCATTTTTGAAGTTGCTTAGAAAATCCGAGGGAGTCGCTCTGGCGGCCATTTTCGTCCAGTAGTATAATCCGGTCTCCTTTGTTGAAGTGAGCCCGAAAGCTTTTGGCTTCTTGAGCTTTATGTTCTTTTTCAGGTCTATTTTTTTGAACTTTGATATCGGGGAGAACCACTTGTGAAAATTTACAAAAGTGTTGCAATCGCTTTTCATAGATCTGAACACTTTCGCTCAGCGGTCCTGCCGGAATTTTCCCAATACTTAATAATATTACTTCCACCCCTCAAATTTACGAATGCATCCAAAATTAAAGCTTTGTATCTTTGAAAATATGAAGCAAAGGCTCCTCACTTTTTTCATTGCATTAGGACAGAAGATCAAAAGATTTCTTGAATCCATCCCATTTCCGGGTTTGAGGGGGTTCAGTTTCTATGAGCTTTTAGAATTATATGTTTTGGGAATCATTCGGGGGACGCTTACCGCTCGGGCAGGGAGTATATCCTTTAGTTTTTTTATGGCGTTGTTTCCTTTTTTGCTGTTTGTTCTCAACCTAATTCCATTTATACCCCTCGATAACTTTGATGTCATTTTATTGGAGTTTTTGGAACTACTGCTCCCTACAGAAACACATACCTTTTTTGAAGACATCTTTTTAGATATTCAATCCAAACCTCGTGGAGGCTTACTTTCGTCCGTATTTGTCCTATCCGTAATCCTAACGGCCAATGGGGTAAGTGCTGTTTTTTCTGGTTTTGAAGAATCGTATCATATCAAACTTTCTCGAAATTTCTTCAAGCAATATCTCTATGCGGTAGGCGTGGCTTTTCTCTTAGCTATTTTATTACTCTTGGCTGTGGCAATTTTTGTACTGTTCGAGTATTATATACTGAGTCGAGTAGCGGGTAATATTCCTTTAAACATTAACCTCTTTCGCTGGGCTCAATTGGTCTTTATCCTGATTTTAGTCTATTGCTCTGCAGCCATTTTATATTTTTTTGGAACCATCGAAGGAAAAAAAGCTCGGATTTTTTCTCCCGGTGCCCTGATGACTACTTTACTGCTGGTGATAACCACATATTTGTTTGGGATTTATTTAGAAAACTTTGCTCAATACAACCAACTCTATGGGTCTATAGGAGCCCTTCTAATTTTCTTGTTATATATCTGGATCAATGCCAATATACTTTTGTTAGGATTTGAATTGAATGCGGTATTAACCCGCTTAAGATCTAACGCCCAAACCTCCGTTCGATCCTATGAGTAATCCGGTGTATTACGCAGACGTGGTCCTGCCCTTAAACCTTGTACAGCCATTTACGTATTTGCTTGGTGCATCTCCAGTTGCTGTTGGGCAGCGAATCATTGTCCCTTTTGGGAAGCAAAAATTTTATACGGGAATCGTTCTGCGATGCCATCAAACACAACCCCAGCGCTATGAGGCGAAAGAAGTTGTGTTTATATACGACGAGCCTCCTCTAATTTCAGAGATTCAAATCAATTTTTGGAGTTGGATTGCAACCTATTACGCTACTCCCTTAGGCATGGTCATTAAGGGAGCACTCCCATCGAGTTTTTTGCTGGAAAGCCAGTCTGTCGTTGCTTTAAAACCGAGTGCAGAAACGGCAGAAGATTGTAGCCCTTTGGAACAAAAAATCATTTTGGCTTTAGGGGAAGGCCCTTTAAGTATGAAAGCCTTAGGAAAGGCAGTTGAACGTGTCAACCCCATGTCGGGAGTTCAAAAGTTAATTCAAAAAGGGATACTAGAACTCTATCAGCAAGTAGATGAAAAATATCGCCCAAAATTTGAAAATCATATCTCTTTAGCGGCTTCTTATCTGAAGGATTTAGATGCCCTACATCCTGTTTTTGAAGGCCTTTCAAAAGCTCCAAAACAAAAGTCTATCCTCCTGACCTATTTTGATCTGTATACGCCCGATCAACCCTTGGTTTCTCAGAAGTTATTGTTGCAAAAGGCCGGAGCAAAGTCTGCTGCACTCAACGCACTAGTGGATAAAGAAATTTTTGAGACCCATCAGATTCAGGTCAATCGGATCCTATTTTCTGAGGATGTAGAAAAGCAAGCTCTTCAAGCCTTGAATACAGCTCAACAAAATGCTCTTAGTGCGATTCAGCAAGCTTTTGAAAAACAAAATACAGTATTGTTTGAAGGGGTTACGGCTTCCGGAAAAACAGAAGTTTACAGTCATTTAATAGAGCAGGTACTCCAGTCGGGCAAGCAGGTTTTGTATTTGGTTCCTGAAATTTCGTTGACGACCCAATTGGTCGAACGTTTACGAACCTATTTTGATTCCTCCTTAAAGGTCTATCATTCGCGCTACAGTTTGTCGGAACGAACCGAGATTTGGGAACAAGTGCAACAGTCAGACCCATCCGCTCAATTGATTTTGGGAGCTCGCTCGGCCGTGTTATTACCTTTTCGGGACTTGGGATTGATAGTTGTCGATGAAGAACACGAAGCTTCCTATAAACAAAACGATCCAGCGCCCCGATATCAGGCCCGAGACGCTGCTGTGGTTTTGGGGCAACAAACCCAGGCTAAAATTCTTTTAGGCTCGGCAACCCCCTCTTTAGAATCTTTTTTTAACGCCCAACAAGGGAAATATGGCTGGGTACAGCTCAAAGAACGATTTACGGGAGTTTCACTTCCCAAAATTCAGACGATAGACCTGAAAGAAGCTCATCGGAATGGAGCCATGCAAGGGGCCTTTAGCAATGAGCTTATCAAAGCCATCAAAACGACCTTAGAAGCGCAGAAGCAAGTTATTTTATTTCAAAACCGAAGAGGCTATGCTCCACAAATGACATGTGGCAGTTGTGGATATACGCCCCAATGCAGCCAATGCGATGTCAGCTTAACCTATCATAAGTACGATCATCAGTTACGCTGTCACTATTGTAGTTTTCAGATGCAAGCCCCCCACCAATGTTTTGCTTGTGGCATGTCTACATGGGATACTAAAGGTTTAGGGACTCAACAGTTACAAGCACAAATTCAGAATCTTTTTCCAGAAGTTGAGGTGGCTCGCTTGGATTGGGACAGTACTCGAAAAAAAGGAGCATTTGAAGAACTTTTTAATCGATTTGATCGGCAAGAAATCCAAATTCTGGTCGGGACCCAAATGGTGGTGAAGGGGCTCAATTTTGCCAATGTACATCTGGTTGGAATTCTGAATGCCGACCAGTTGATGCACTATCCCGATTTTCGATCTCATGAACGTTGTTTCCAAATGCTATGTCAGGTAGCTGGGCGAGCCGGAAGAGCCGAAGAGCCCGGGCAAGTACTTCTTCAAACCTACCAACCGGAACACCCCCTAATACTCCAAGTCCAACAATATGACTACAGTTCGTTTATTTTAGATGAACTTCACCAAAGAAAAACCTTTGAATATCCGCCCTATATTCGACTGATTCAAATTCGTTTATTACACCAACAGTTGGATGTTGTTCAGCAAGCTGCTCAGTGGTATGCCAATGTGCTGAATTCTTACCAAATCGCAACCATTTTAGGTCCCACCACTCCCGGGGTGGCAAGAGTTCGCAATCGTTACATTCAAGAAATTTTAATCAAATTCAAAGGAGTTTCGGAACGGAATCAAATCAAAGCTTTACTCCCCAAAATACAGCAAAGTTTCGACTCTATTGCTCCATTTCGGAATACCCGAGTCCAAGTGGATGTAGATCCTTAAGCCAGTTGATTGAATCGTTTGATAAACTCGGGCTTTCTTCTTCGGCTTAAGGGAAGATTTTTGTTCTGAATCCAAACTTGATTGGCTTCCACAGCCCTGATCTGATTAAGATTGACCAAGTAGGATTTATGAATTTGCACAAAAAAATCGCAGGGAAGTTCTGCCTTGAATTTTTTTAAGCTGGAGTGTACCAAATGAGTCTTTTTAGGCAAAACAATTTTAATATAGTCCCCTGTGGCTTCAATCCATAAGATTTTGGTACAATCCAAATGAAAGGTTTGTAAGTTACTTTTAATGATGATTTTAGGAGCCTTAACCTGATGTGCCTGTTCTTTGAGTTGTAAGTGTTGAAATAAACGTTGCAAGGCTGTTTCGAATCTTTTGGGGGATAGCGGTTTTAAAAGACAATCAAAAACAGCGTATTCGTAAGCCAAAAGCGCATCAGAAGCTGTATTGGTCAATAATATGATTTCGGGTTTCTGTTGGAGTTGCTTGATAAAATCGAAACCGTCATAGACGGGTAGTTTTTTAGAGATGACAACAAAGTCAACCTTATGACTCTTGATATAGGCCAACGCATCAATTGCATTTGAAAACTCTTCCAAACAACGAAAATCTTCAAATTTCTGAATGAGTTGCTGACAGTTCAGTCGGTCTATAGGATGGGAATCTATAAGGATGTAGGAGTAGGGCATGCTATTGTCTTCACTCAAAAATAAATAATATTTTGGGGAAATGGAAGAACCTTTGGCAATAAGAGACGAAAAGCTTACTTTTGCACACCTTAAAACATATTTTATGAATAATTACGAAACTGTTTTCATTTTGAATCCCGTTCTATCTGAGACTCAGATAGAGGAAGCAGTTCAAAAGTTTGAAAGCTTTATTGTAGAGCAGGGGGGGACGATCACCAGTAAAGAAAACTGGGGATTGCGTAAGCTAGCCTATCCTATTCAAAACAAGAAAAGTGCTTTCTATCATCTTTTTGAATTTGCTGGACCCGCATCTGTTATTGACCCTTTAGAAACTGAATTTCGTCGCGACGAGCGTATCATGCGTTTCTTAACGGTCAAATTAGACAAACACGCTCAAGCTTGGGCCGAGAAAAGAAGAAAAAGAAACACTGCAAAAGCATAAGACATGGCAAGTATAGACGAACAATCCAAAGGACGTAAAGAGGGAGAAATCCGGTATTTGACCCCTCTAAACATCGAAACGAACAATCAAAAGAAGTACTGTCGTTTCAAAAGATCAGGGATCAAGTATGTAGACTACAAGGATGCTGATTTCCTTTTGAAATTTGTAAACGAGCAGGGTAAAATTTTACCCCGTCGTCTTACAGGAACTTCACTTAAATATCAACGTAAAGTATCGACTGCAATCAAAAGAGCTCGTCACTTAGCTCTGATGCCTTATGTAGGCGATATGTTAAAATAATTGGCTATGGAACTTATTCTTAAACAAGACGTTATAAACCTAGGGTTTAAAGACGACGTTGTAAAGGTGAAGAATGGTTACGGACGTAACTTTTTAATCCCACAAGGCAAAGCTGTATTAGCAACTGCATCCGCCAAAAAGGCCCATGCTGAAATTCTAAAGCAAAGAGCATTCAAAGAGCAAAAGCTGATTGACGATGCCAAAGCTAAAGGAGAATCCCTACTTAAGGTGAACATCAAGATTGCATCTAAAGTTGGTTCCGGAGACAAACTCTTTGGTTCGGTTACTTCCCAAGATCTAGAGGCTGCTTTCGAAGCTCAAGGACAAGAGGTGGACCGTAAGTTGATTAGCCTCCCAGGACGTAACATCAAGCGTTTGGGATCCTATGAAGCTGCCATCCGTTTGCACAGAGAGGTAACAATTCAGTTTCCTTTTGAAATTATTCCTGAGAAAGCTTAATTTCAATTTTTGAATAAAAACAATACCCGAGTCTGTTAAGGCTCGGGTTTTTTTATGAAAACATTTCTACCACTTACATTAGAACAACTGGAGGGATTTCCGAAAGAGTTTCCCCTTTTTTTGGCCTCTTTGGGTATTGATAAGCTTCAATGGGAAAAAATTAAGGCTGAAGATTCAGCTAAGTTAGCCGAGGTTCTAGAGGCATTTAGTGCCCTCGTATGGACCGATATTTTAGGCAAGTCCGAATATTTAGAACATCGGATGAAGGATGGTATTGCTTGCTATTTTTGTGGGGAAGAGCAGATGCAATTAATTTATATACGTGCTGCAACCCTAGATTGGACTTCAGCAAGTTGGTATAAGGCTCTGAAGGAGCAATGGGGCCAGCCCTCCATAGATGTCCGGACGGGCAGTAAAATATACCAAACCCAACGGGTGGAGGAGATGTACGCTCTTTTGCGCAAGGGAGCCGAAGTTTCCAGTGGGGAACTCTACCAAGAGCTTTCAAAGCTTTTAGATGTCAATTCTCCATCGTAAATTTGCACCTATGGCCATTAAACCCAGAATAGCAAAAGGCACCCGAGACTTTTCAGCAAGTGAGATCTATCGTCGGAACTATCTGAAGCAAGTGCTTTCCGAAAGTTTTCAATTATTTGGCTTTGAGCCACTAGAGACTCCATCTTTTGAACTCGCCGAAACGCTTACGGGCAAATATGGTGACGAAGGAGATCGTTTAATTTTTAAAATTTTAAACTCTGGGGACAAGCTCAAAAAAGCAGACTTGGAGGCCTTAGAGAACCAAAAGTTAGGTGTATTTGCGCGTTCTTTATCAGAAAAAGCGTTGCGCTATGACCTTACAGTTCCTTTTGCTCGCTATGTAGCACAAAATCGAAACGAACTCACTTTTCCTTTCCGCAGGTATCAAATTCAGCCGGTATGGCGTGC
>WTJH01000182.1:10555-14222 GCA_011524915.1 Flavobacteriales bacterium
TGGATAAGATCGATAAAATTGGGTTGGAGCGTGTTCAAGAAGAATTGCAGTCCAAAGGTTTTTCTGCTGCTGCTTGTTCGGAACTTGCTCAAGTATTGTCTATTGAAGGGACGGCTTCAGAAAAATTACAACAACTAGAAAATATTCTACGCCAACAGCCACAAGCGCTCCAAGGTATTCAAGATTTACAATGGATTGTTGCTCAATTGGAGGCTACAGGATTGAAAACGGTTAAGCTTCAATTCAATTTAAGCTTGGCGCGTGGTTTGAATTATTATACTGGAATGATAGTGGAGGTGGCTCCCCCAGCTACCGTAAAAATGGGTTCTATTGGAGGAGGAGGACGCTATGCCGACCTAACCGAAACCTTTGGTCTTTCACAAATGAGTGGAATTGGAATTTCTTTTGGGTTCGATCGTATATATCTGGTGATGGAGAGTTTAGGTCTTTTTCCAGATCATTTAGGTAGTGCGCAGCAACCCCTATTTTTTACACATTTGGACGAGGTTTCCGCCACCTTTGCTCATGCTGTCATTCGTCAACTGCGCGACTGTAATATCCCTTGTATATTATACCCTCAGGCAGCGAAACTTAAAAAGCAATTGAGTTATGCCCATAACCGTAAGCTACATAGTGTAGTACTTTACGGAGAGGAAGAACAGTCCAAAGGAGTGTTTATCCTAAAACAAATGGACAGTGGTGAGCAGCAAGAATTTGCTGTAGAAGATGCCGTTCAAATACTCTCAGAAAGAAACCACCTCTAGGACCGCAGATGATCGTCTGTGACCGAGGGTTTTTGATATTGTTGGAAGGGCTGTTTCAACAGTTTTCCAATTTTCGAATTATTGACAGGATCAAAAAACATGTCTACTCCATAGACAATTTTTTCGCGCTCTAGATACAAATAGGTCCCAAAAAGGCGATCCCAAACCGAAAAAATATTGCCGTAGTTGGCATCTGTAAAAGGAAGTCGGTAGTGATGGTGTATCTTATGCATATCGGGAGATACGATAAAATAACTCAACCACCGGTCCAGTTTTTTGGGCAATTGGATGTTGGCATGATTAAACTGGGTTGCAACCACAGACAAGGATTGATATAACATAATAATCCCTATGGAGGCTCCAACAGTAGCCACTCCCAGCAATGTAAATACAAAGCGTACCACGCTCTCTAGCGGGTGATGTCTGTTAGCAGTTGTGGTATCCACATGATGATCGGAATGGTGTACCAAGTGAATCATCCATAAAGGTTTTATCTGATGTTCTACATAGTGGGGGAGGTAAGCTCCAATCAGATCCATAAGCAATAGTCCAATCAAAACAAAAGCCCACAAAGGCATATCCGGAAGCAAATAAAGCAGTCCAAACTCATGACTGACCACCCAATCCGAAGTATAAACTAAAATAAATGCCAAAGCAAAATTGATGATAATCGTCGTTGCCGTAAAGAAGAAGTTCGTCCCGGCGTGTTTCCATTTTTTATAGTCCAACCCAAACAGCGGAAGCTGCCCTTCTAAAATCCAAAAAAAAGTGATGCCCCCTACCAGAATCAAACTTCTGTGCAAAGAAGGGATCGTTTCAAAGTATGCTAATATCGTTTCCATTCTGAACCCTATTAAAGCTTAAATATACAAATACTTTTAAATCAGCTTTCCATCCAAGCCTCTACTTGGGAGAGGAGTTCTTTGTTCCAGAGAATTTTGTAATGCCCCACTTTTTCTAATGCATAAAAATCTGCGTCGGGAATAGCCTTGGCAGCATTTTCTGCTTGCCAAAATGGAATTATGGTATCTGCTTTGGAATGAAAAATTGCAGTTTTGGGAAACTGTTCAACATATTTGTGTGTATGTGCCATATCCAGTTCTTCAAAAGGAAATTCTACTCGCTTTTCGATTCTTCGGATCAGTGCTTCTTTGGTGGTATTTTTTACCTGAAAAGGCGCTAACATATGATTGAGGTAGTCCCGAAAAGCATTGGGGGTGGTCACAGCAATCCATTTTTTTAGGTTGAGGGTTTTAAGCCTTAACAATGAAAATACGGTGCAAACACTTCCAAAGGAATGACTCACAATAATTTCGGGTTGGAGTCTCTCGACTTGTTGGGTAACAAAATCTATATATTCAAACATATGAATCTTTCCTCTCGAACTTTCGCCATGCGCGGGCCCGTCGAGGGCAATCATTTGATATCCCATTTTGGTAAACACAGAAGAAAAGCTCCCGAAATTCCCGGCATTTCCTTCCCAACCGTGAATGCATAGCACCACAGGTGCATCTGCATTTCCCCATCGGAATTCTTGTATTTGGAAGTTTTTATAGGGAAACACTCTTTTTTGGGCTTGAGATAAATATTTTTCTTCTTTGGCCCTTCTTTTGAGCTTTCGCGGACTCCGCATCTGATAATCGATCAGATAGGAGGCGGCCTTGGGACTAAAAAATTCCAAGCATTTAAAAATCAGGTATAGCGTTTTTTGCAAAATTGTATCTTTAGGGTGCTAAGCGTAAATGCCTTGGCGTTTTCTGGGAACGAATTTAAATGATGTTTGGATGGATTACTTAAAAGATTTAAAATATTTATTTGCCTATACAGTTCCGGCAATTACTTTTTTCTCCCTAAAATTTCCGGAAGGCTGGTGGAGCTATGGATCGGTCATTTATGCCTTTGGAGTTATTCCTGTATTAGAAATCTTTGTTCGGTCGGCAGACGAACACCTGACCGAATCACAAATTGATACCCGCAAATCTCAAAGCTTTTTCGATTGGCTTTTATATCTCAATCCCTTTCTTGTATTTGCCCTAGTCGGATTTGGATTTTATCAATGGCAAACCTTAGAACTTTCAACAGCTGAAAGCATCGGAATGGTCCTTTCTTTAGGCGTGTGTTTGGGAACCAACGGGATCAATGTGGCCCACGAATTGGGACATCGTAAATCACTTTTTGAACGCAGCTTAGCCAAAGCTCTTTTATTGCCTTCTCTGTATATGCATTTTTATATCGAGCATAATTTTGGACACCACAGAACTGTTGCGACTCCAGACGATCCCGCATCGGCTCCTTATGGGAAAAGTTTATATGCGTTTTGGATCAGTTCTGTTATTGGGCAGTATAGGAATGCATGGCGTTTGCAAATACAATTGCTGAAAAATCAAAAAAGATCCTTTTTTTCCCAGTATAACGATATGCTCTTCTATACCTTATTTCAAGGCTGTTATTTGTTCGCTATTTATTTAGGATTAGGATTTTCCGGAGTAGTATTTGCTGTGGCTATTGGAGTGGTTTCCTTCCTTCTCTTAGAAACGATCAATTATATAGAACACTACGGATTGGCAAGAGAACAAAAATCTTCTGGTCGCTATGAAAGAGTTCTACCTCATCACTCTTGGAATTCCAACCACTTGATTGGTCGGATTGTATTGTACGAACTCACGCGACATAGCGATCACCACTTTCTAGCGTCCAAAAAGTATCAAATTTTAGAAAATCATACCACGAGCCCGCAATTGCCCTTTGGCTATCCTACGGCTATGCTTACCGCAACTTTTCCTCCTTTATGGTTTTGGATTATGAATCCTAAAGTACCTAAAGAGATGAAGCTGATGGCCTAAATTCTTTATTGCGTCCGGAAGGTATAGGTTCCGGAATCACTTATATTGCCTTCGGCGTCG
>WTJH01000054.1 GCA_011524915.1 Flavobacteriales bacterium
CCAGTTCTAGAGTTACGGGAGTTAGATGTTGGGCTGCCGCCTGAGCCACCATTTTCCCGATGGCCGTACCCCCGGTAAAGAAGATATAATTCCAAGGCTGTTCTAAAAGAGCTTTTCCGGTCTCTACGGCTCCTTGAACCACTTGGACATGATCGGGTTCAAAAACTTCACGGACAATTTTTTCGAGTATGGCGGCTGTAGCAGCTGCCGATTCGGAAGGTTTAAGCACCACACAATTCCCTGCCGCAACAGCGCCCACCAATGGGGTTAAGGAAAGCTGAAAGGGGTAGTTCCAAGGGGAAATGATCAGTACCGATCCGTAGGGTTCGGGGAGGAGGTAGTCTCGGGAAGGGAAGTTTAACAGACTCCCTTGAACTTTTTGTGGCTTGGCCCAATAGGAGAGGTGTTTCAGCATATTTTTAATTTCCTTTTCCACCAAAAGGGTTTCGCTGGTAAAGGCTTCGAATGCGGGTTTTCCCAGATCAGCAGCCAAAGCTTCAAAGATTTCATTTTCGAATTTTTGAAGGGCCGCTAAGAGTTTTTTAAGGCTTTGTTTTCTGTATGCAACAGATTTTGTTGCGCCGCTGCGGAAGAATTTTTTTTGATCTGCAGCAATTTTCGCAATCATTTCTTTCATAGACATATCATTATTGTATGTTTTTTGGGCATACACACTCCAAATGTGCAGCCTTTTGGCCAGAACATTTAAATGTTTTTAAATTTTCTGCCGAGTTTGTCAAATGTTCCGAATTCTTGGGTGTTTAATTTTTTCGAATACAAGATGCTGTAATTTAGCTGTTTATAAGCGAAAAACCCCGGTTGGGCATATGTTTAACAAACGAACAAATATAACCGGATTCTGACGATAAAATACTTTTGATTGATAATTGATAATCCATGTTGAATAAGTACAGTAAAAATGTAACGCAAGACCCTACGCAACCGGCGGCACAAGCCATGTTGCACGCCATTGGGTTGACAGAAGCGGACTTTAATAAACCCCTAATCGGAATTGCCAGTACGGGCTATGAAGGAAACCCTTGTAATATGCACCTGAACCAACTGGCGCAGCAAGTTAAGAAAGGGATGGGACCTGAAGAAATGGTCGGTTTAGTATTCAACACTATCGGTGTAAGTGACGGAATTTCCATGGGAACCCCTGGAATGCGTTTTTCATTACCCTCCAGAGATGTTATTGCAGATTCTATGGAGACCGTGGTTCAGGCCATGTCCTATGACGCTATGGTGCCTGTAGTGGGGTGTGATAAAAATATGCCCGGTGCGCTTATGGCTATGCTCCGCGTAAATCGGCCTTCCATTATGGTATATGGAGGAACAATTGCTTCGGGTTGTCACAACGACAAAGAGCTGGATGTGGTATCCGCTTTTGAAGCCTGGGGACAAAAAGTCTCCGGATCTATAGACGAAAAAGAATACAAGCAGGTAATTCAAAAAGCCTGTCCCGGCGCAGGTGCTTGTGGTGGGATGTATACCGCCAATACAATGGCCTCTGCCATTGAAGCCTTAGGGATGACCTTGCCCTACAACGCATCGAATCCTGCCGTGAGTTTAGATAAAACGCAGGAGTGTTTACAGGTAGGTCCAGCACTTAAACAATTATTAGAACAAGATCTTAAACCCAAAGACATTGTTACGGAAGCCTCTTTAACCAATGCTCTTCGTCTGATTACCGTCTTGGGAGGATCCACCAATGCTGTATTACACTTTTTAGCGATTGCTCATGCAGCAGGCTTGCCTTTGACCATTGACGATTTCCAAGAAATCAGTAACAATACTCCTTTCTTGGCAGACCTTAAGCCCAGTGGAAAATATCTGATGAAAGACCTGCATGCAGTAGGAGGTGTTCCGGCCGTAATGAAGTTTATGTTGGAAAATGGCATGCTTATTGGAGATTGTATGACCGTAACCGGAAAGACCATTGCTGAAAACTTAGCCGAAGTTCCAGGACTAAGCGCTGGGCAAGATGTGATTCGTCCGGTCGATAATCCGATTAAAACCACAGGACATATCCGAATCCTTAAAGGGAACCTAGCCCCCGAAGGAGGCGTTGCCAAAATCACGGGGAAAGAAGGTTTGCGTTTTGAGGGTCCAGCACGTGTCTTTAATGGAGAATACGAAGCCAATGCCGGAATACGTGACGGAAAAGTACAAGCTGGTGAGGTTGTCGTTATTCGATACGAAGGACCCAAAGGAGGTCCCGGAATGCCCGAAATGTTAAAACCTACAGCGGCCATTATGGGAGCCGGCCTAGGAAAAGAAGTTGCCCTTATTACGGACGGTCGATTTTCTGGTGGGACCCACGGTTTTGTGGTCGGACACATCGTACCTGAAGCCCAAGAGGGTGGCCCGTTGGCTTTGGTCAAGGATGGAGACATCATCACCATCGATGCCGAAAAAAACACCCTAGAAGTAGCGGTTAGTGCTGCAGAATTGGAAGCTCGAAAAGCGCAATGGAAAGCTCCCGCTTATAAGTTTGAAAAGGGAGTCCTTTATAAATACATCAAGAATGTTCAAACAGCATCTCAAGGATGCATCACAGACGCTTAAGCCATATGAATCCAAATACCATCGCCAAAAGCGCTCCAAAAAATAACAGTACCCTAAAAATTACGGGTGCCGAAGCCATTATTCGATGCCTCTTAGAAGAAGGAGTGGATCTGATCTATGGTTATCCTGGAGGAGCGATCATGCCGGTTTATGATGAATTGTACAAATTTCAGGATCAGATCCAGCATGTACTCACCCGCCACGAGCAGGGAGCAACCCACGCCGCACAAGGCTATGCCCGAACCTCGGGTAGAGTAGGTGTAGCTGTTGCTACCTCGGGCCCTGGAGCTACAAATTTGGTGACGGGTATTGCAGATGCTCAGATAGATTCGACTCCAATGGTTTGTATCACGGGACAAGTACCCTCGCATCTGTTGGGATCGGATGCTTTCCAAGAAACCGATATCATTGGAATTTCAACTCCAGTGACCAAGTGGAATTATCAAATTACAAGAGCAGAGGAGATTCCTAGCATTTTGGCAAAAGCCTTTTATATCGCGCGCAGCGGAAGACCTGGCCCGGTATTGATTGATATCACCAAAGATGCTCAGTTTAGTGAAATGGAATTTTCCTATCAGCAATGTATAGGAGTTCGAAGTTATACCGCCATTCCCGAAACCGATCCGAAAACAATAGAGGCCGCTGCAGCTATTATCAACGCTGCTAAAAAGCCTTTAATCGTTTGGGGACAGGGCGTAATTTTAGGGAAGGCAGAGGAAGCCTTTAAAGCCTTTGTTGAAAAATCAGGAATTCCTGCAGCTTGGACCATCCTAGGGGCATCGGCCTTAGCTACGGATCATCCTCAAAATTTTGGAATGGTTGGGATGCATGGAAACTATGCTCCTAATCTATTGACAAACGAATGCGACGTTTTAGTTGCGATCGGGATGCGATTTGACGATCGTGTCACCGGCGACCTCAATACCTATGCCAAACAGGCTCAAGTGATTCATTTGGAAATCGATCCGGCTGAGGTAAATAAAAATGTAATGGCCGATGTAGCTGTGATGGGCGATTGTAAACAAACCCTTACCGCCCTTACCGAAAAAGTGGAAGCCAAGACCTATCCGGACTGGGAGGCAGAATTCCGACGCTTGTGGGCTATTGAAACTGAAAAAGTCATTACCCCAGACACTCAGCCAACCAAAGCTGGTTTAACCATGGGAGAAACCATTGTTGCCATCAACAAACATTCCAAGGGGGACGCCGTTATCGTAACGGATGTAGGGCAACACCAAATGGTTGCCTGCCGTTATGCGGAGTTTAACCTTTCTAAAAGTAACATCACTTCCGGAGGCTTGGGAACTATGGGCTTTGCCCTGCCTGCTGCCTTAGGTGCAAAAATGGGCGCTCCCGACCGACAGGTAGTGGCGGTTATTGGTGATGGAGGATACCAGATGACTATTCAGGAATTGGGAACTATTTTCCAGACGCAGGCTGCGGTCAAAATTGTTGTGCTTAACAATGAGTTTTTAGGGATGGTTCGCCAATGGCAGCAATTGTTTTTTGACAAAAGATATGCCTCTACCGAAATGGTCAATCCCGATTTTGTTAAAATTGCGGAAGGGTTCCATATCAGAGCCAAAAAAGTGGACAAGCGCGAAGACTTAGATGCTGCCGTAGGTGAAATGATGGCTCATGACGGTCCTTACTTTTTAGAAGTACGGGTGGAGAAAGAAGACAATGTCTTCCCGATGATTCCTTCTGGAGCTTCTGTTTCTGATATTCGTTTATCTTAAATTATTATGGAAAAAAAAGCCTTTACCCTTTCGATATATTCCGAAAACAATATCGGTTTGGTGAATCGTATTTCAACGATTTTCTTGAGACGACACGTCAATATTGAAAGCTTTTCAACTTCGGAGTCCGAGATTGAAAACGTATTCCGATTTGTGATTGTTATCCACGTCACTGAAGTCCAAGTCAAAAAAATCGTACAACAATTGGAAAAACAAGTGGATGTGATTCGCGCTTTTTATCATACCGATGAAGAGACGATCTATCAAGAATCTGCTTTGTATAAAGTGAAATCGAGCGCTCTTTTTGAGGAACGCCAGATTCAAAACATCATTAAAAACAGTCATGCGAATATTGTGACTGTTTCACCCGAATATTTTGTGATCGAAAAAACGGGATTCCGCCACGAAACTGAACAGTTATATAAGGATCTAGCGCCTTATGGATTGATGCAGTTTGTCCGGTCGGGACGAATTTCGGTCACCAAATCAAAAATGGAAATAACCGAATTATTACAATCGTTTCAAACCAATTAATCATATCATTTGATCATGTCTAATTACTTTAACAAACTTTCACTAAGTGAACAATTGCACCAATTGGGGCAATGCCGATTTATGGATGCTTCAGAATTTGATGCTGGAGTGAGTGCCCTAGAAGGGCAAAAAATCGTAATCGTGGGCTGTGGAGCTCAAGGATTAAATCAAGGTTTAAATATGCGTGACTCGGGCTTGGATGTATCCTACACCCTTCGGGCAGGTGCCATCGAGCAAAAGCGTCAGTCCTATTTAAACGCTACCGAAAACAATTTTGCTGTGGGAACCTACGAGGAAATGATCCCAACAGCCGATGTAGTCATCAACTTAACTCCAGATAAAAATCACTCTTCTGTGGTAGAAGCAGTTGTGCCTTTGATGAAAAAAGGAGCTACACTTTCTTATTCACACGGATTTAATATCGTCGAAGAGGGAATGCAGGTTCGTGAAGATCTTACGGTTATTATGGTGGCTCCTAAGTCTCCAGGATCCGAAGTTCGCGAAGAGTATTTACGCGGATTTGGAGTTCCTACACTAATTGCCGTACACCCGGAGAATGATCCTCAGGGCAAAGGAATGGCTCAAGCCAAAGCCTATGCCTGTGCTACAGGAGGGGACAAAGCAGGAGTACTTGAGTCTTCGTTTGTTGCAGAGGTAAAATCGGACCTTATGGGAGAGCAAACCATTTTGTGTGGAGTATTGCAAACCGGTTCTATTTTAAGTTTTGATAAAATGGTCGCTTCTGGAATCGATGCTGGCTATGCTGCTAAATTGGTACAATATGGATGGGAAACCATTACGGAAGCCTTGAAGCACGGTGGAATCACCAATATGATGGATCGTCTTTCCAATCCTGCTAAAATCAAAGCATTTGAGCTTTCGGAGCAGTTGAAAGAAATTTTAGCGCCTTTGTTTAAAAAACATATGGACGATATCACCAGCGGACATTTTTCTAAAACCATGATGGAAGATTGGGCCAATGATGATGTAAACCTTCTCAAATGGCGTGCCGCTACAGGGGAAACTGCCTTTGAAAAAACACAAATCACAGATCAGGATATCCCAGAACAAGAATATTTCGATCATGGAGTATTGATGGTCGCTTTTGTCCGTGCGGGGGTAGAATTGGCATTCGATACGATGGTAGATTCTGGAATCAAAGAAGAATCGGCTTATTATGAGTCTCTTCACGAAACTCCATTAATTGCCAACACCATTGCTCGTAAAAAATTATTCGAAATGAATCGTATCATTTCTGATACAGCAGAGTATGGATGTTATTTATTCGACCATGCCGCTCGTCCTTTGTTGGTGGACTTTATGAAAACAGTAACAACAGATGTGATCGGAACCGCCTATGGTGCCGGGAAAGATGCAGCTGTAGATAATAAAACACTTATTGATGTAAACGAAGTGATTCGTTTCCATCCCATCGAAATGATTGGTTACGAATTGCGTTCGGCAATGACAGCCATGAAGAAGATCGGCTAATTTTTTAGTGTTTACTGCATAGAGGCCCTTAGATCCTAGTGATTTTAAGGGCTTCTTTTGTATAGTCCAATGTATAGTTGCCCTTTTGCTGCTGCAGAAACTCATCGGTTGCTTTTCGGCAGCCCCCCCAGTCGTTGTAGTCATCTAGAATGATGCAACCTCCAGGAACGAGCCTCGGGAAAATTTGTTCTAAACAATATTTTACGGGGGCATACCAATCCACATCGATATGTGCAAAAGCGACCTTGTCGGTGCCCTTGAGTTGGTCTTGTACCAGCCCTGCATGCGTGCTTATTTGATGTTCTTGTAGCGGAAATCCAAAGCTTTCCAAGTTTTGATGCACCTTGTCTTCTAAATTGGATTGATATCCATAGTAGGTGTCTTTCCCTAAGCCTTTTGATTTTCCTTCTACAATCGTCTGATACCGTTGATGTACTTCGGGTGGGTCTTCATCGGTCGGTGGAGGGATCTGGTCAAATACGTCATAGAGTTGCAGGGTTCGATTCGGGTTTTTGGCTGCAGCGATGGTAATCGCCGAGCCCCCCAAAGCACAACCCGCTTCAATAAAGATCCCAGCTAAATTTTGTTTTTCGATGGAACGAACATTTCTAATGATTCTCGAAAGCCGCAACCAACTCAAATAGGTGTAGCGTTCTTTTCTGACTCGAATAAGCAGTTTTCGGTCCGATCTGGAAAGCGGGATAAGTGCCCCAAAATTTTCTAAAAGCAGTTTAATTTTTAATAGAGGAGAATGCATAAGATTAAACAAAATGTATGGCCTGCTACATTTTTGGTGGAAACCATGGGATTTAAATACAAATCTATTTTATTTTCAGCGGGATTGCGTGTATATTTAATAAAAAAATAAGCTATGAAAAATGATATTCCATCTTCTTTTCAAGTCACCCCTATGCACTCCAGAAATTATCTGATACAGGGGCAACTGCGTACTTGGGAGGGTGATGTTGCAGAGGTGTATTCTCCGATACGTACGCCAAATTCGAATGGAGAGGAAGCTCCTACGCTTTTGGGAACGGTCCCCGATATGGAAACAGATACAGCACTAGAAGCTCTCGAGGCGGCCAAGACCGCATATAATAGAGGGCAAGGGCTGTGGCCAACCATGAAAGTTCGAGAGCGGATCCAGTGTATGGAGCGTTTTGTTGAAAAAATGAAACAAACCCGCGATGAAGTAGTCAAGCTTTTGATGTGGGAAATCTGCAAAAATCAGCCCGATGCCGAAAAAGAGTTCGACCGAACGGTAGATTATATTGTGGATACCATTGAGGCCTATAAAAAACTCGATCGCAAAAGTGCCCACTTTGATAAGGAAGGAGATGTACATGCACATATTCGTAGAGGCCCTATTGGAGTTGTACTTTGCCTAGGCCCCTATAATTATCCCTTAAACGAAACCTTTTGTTTGTTGATCCCTGCCATTATGATGGGGAATACGGCCATCTTTAAACCAGCCAAACACGGAGTACTTTTAATAACCCCTCTATTGGAGGCTTTTCAAGAAAGTTTTCCTCCTGGAGTGGTCAATATTCTTTTTGGGCGTGGACGTAAAATTGCCTCTCCCATCATGAAAACAGGTGATGTAGACGTATTAGCACTTATTGGACACAGTTCTTCTGCAGTAGCGCTACAAGACCTGCATCCCAACAAAAACCGCTTGCGATTGGTTTTGGGACTGGAAGCTAAAAACCCAGGAATTATTTTGCCCGACGCAGATCTGGACCACACCATTAAAGAATGTATTTCCGGAACCCTTTCCTACAATGGGCAAAGATGTACGGCTCTTAAAGTGCTGTACGTACACGAGTCCATAGTAGACGAATTTAACAGACGTTTCGCTGCCGCAGTAGATGCTCTGCATTTTGGATTGCCATGGGACAAAGGAGCCTTCCTGACTCCACTCCCAGAGGCTGGAAAACCCGCTTATATACAAGAACTCATTGCTGATGCAACCGCAAAAGGGGCAAAAGTATTGAACAAAAGGGGAGGCGAACTGTTCGACAATTATTCTTTCCCAGCCGTACTTTATCCCGTAAGTGAGGATATGCGTGTCTATGAAGAAGAACAGTTTGGTCCTGTAGTTCCGATCATTGCCTACAAGGATATAGATGAGCCTCTAAATGCTATGGCAGCTTCCGAGTATGGGCAGCAGGTGAGTTTATTTGGACGTGATGTTCGTAAAATCGGACCCTTGGTCGATACCTTAGCCAATTTGGTTTGCCGTGTGAATCTGAATAGTGCTTGCCAACGCGGCCCAGATGTATATCCCTTTACCGGACGAAAAAACTCTGCCGTAAGTACCTTGAGTGTTTTTGATGCCTTAAGGTCATTTTCGATCAGGACATTTTTAGCTTCAAAAGATAATCCCTACAACAACGAAATTTTAGAAACCTTGCTCAATTCAAACGAGTCTAATTTTGTTTCGACCGAGTATTTGTTGTAGTATTCTGACTGTAGTATTTAACGGTTAAAGGTTAAATTCTCTTTTCCATTGCGGTTTTTTATAGATAAAAACCAAGGTTCCTATCAGCATTACCAAACCGATAGCGTATGCTACCATGGAAAAGAAAGGGCTTTCTGGGATTCGTGTAAGAAGCTCTGCTACAGTAGCGGAGTAGAGTCCCATGACAGACCAATACATAAAGCTGAAATGCCTGTAAAGCCATTTTTTTGGTGGTTTTTTATACCAAACAGGGATCATGCCTAAGGCAAGAGTGGCCAAACTTATTAGTGTAAAATAATGAAAGAGTCCCCAGCCTTGAAACAAGCGATAAATCATTAGAGCTGTTATCAAAAGTACAAGCATGCTCACTACATAGAGATATCCCATTTGTTTATGTGTTTTTGTGCCTTTGCGAAGAAGTACAACCAAACTTCCGCTAAATAAGGCAATTATGGAGGAGATTAAATGGATTAGACCTACTGTATCACCCACCAAATGGTTCAGTATGTCCACCCAAGTGGATGTATTATTAGGGCTAAAAAAAAGAATAGAACAGGTTTTCATTAAAAAGCATACGTACGGAAGATTGGGTTGCTTCCTAATTTACGATTTTTATAACAGATGCTTTTGGATTGTATTTGTAAAGGCCTAACTCCCCGGTAATTTTTCGCCTTTAGCCGAGAGTTCAACGAGCTTAAGGATTCTGTTGTTCCGAGTTTTTTGAGTTTTGGCCAGCTTTAACCATCGTAAGACAAAGCGTTTGCTGGAGGGGTTGATGGCCGTAAAAAAGGCGTGGGCTTGAGGTTTTTGAAGGAGTGCTTGTTCCAAATCTGGCGGAACAATCAATTGATCTACATCATCCATAAAATTCCATAAGCCATTGGCTTTAGATGTTTCTATGGCTTGCATTCCAGCAGCATGCATTTGTCCAGATGCAATTAGTTTTTGGGCGCGTTCCTTGTAGGATTGCGCCCAATGTTGAGCTTTTCGAGGACTGATGAGTTGCATGGTTTTATGGTCATCCAATTTTCTTCGAATCCCATCGATCCATCCAAAACTTAGCAACTCGTCTAATACGGCTTCTCTAGCAATGTATTTTTCGGGAATGGATTTTTTATACGTCACCAACCAAACGCTATTTTCTTGGCGGTGGTTTTCCAACAACCAAGAACGTAAGTCTTGAGCTGAAGCTACTTCGACTCTTTCAAAGTTTTCGGTTTTTACCAAAATCCTGAAACCCTACCCTTGTATCAGTTGTACCAGATAGTCTCCTACTTCGGAAGTAGTGGCAGCTTTTTGCCCTTCCTGAGTTAGATCTTCGGTTACCACTCCATCGGCAAGGGATTGATCCACCACTTTTCTGATGAGTGCTGCTTCTTCTTTTAAATCGAAAGCCATTTCGAACATCATAGCTGCAGAAAGAACCGTAGCCAAAGGATTGGCAATGTTTTTTCCTGCCGCCTGAGGGAAGGACCCGTGGATGGGCTCAAATAAAGATGTCTTTACTCCTAAAGAGGCAGAAGGCATCAGTCCCATAGATCCGGAGATTACGGAGGCTTCGTCCGTTAGGATATCTCCAAAAAGGTTTTCAGTGATTAATACGTCATAACTGTTGGGCCATTGAACCAGTCGCATGGCCACTGCATCTACAAATTCGTAGCTTACTTGTACGTCTGGATATTCACTTTCGAGTGCTTGTACGGTTTCTCTCCACAAACGTGAGCTTTCCAATACATTGGCTTTATCCACACAGCACAATTTTTTAGTTCGTGTTTGCGCCAATTCAAATCCTTTACGGGCTAGGCGTTCGATTTCTGCTCGTGTATAGGTACAGGTGTCAAAGGCTGTATTTCCATCGTCTTTACGTCCGCGTTCCCCAAAATAAATCCCTCCAGTAAGTTCTCTTAAGAACACTAGATCGGTTCCTTCAATACGCTCTTGTTTTAAAGGGGACTTGTCGATTAATGCAGGAAAAGTAAAGGTGGGCCGTACATTGGCAAACAATCCTAACATTTGTCTCATACGCAACAAGCCTTGTTCCGGTCGAACTTTTGCGCTGGGATCGTTATCAAATTTTGGATCCCCAATAGCTCCAAATAATACTGCATCTGCATTTTCACAAACGCTATGCGTTTCTGCAGGGTAGGGGTCTCCTACGGCGTCGATGGCAGCAGCTCCTGTAAGAGCGGGAGACCAGTCGATTTGATGACTGAATTTTTGAGCAATCGCATCCGATACTTTTACGGCTTGATCGATAACTTCTGGGCCGATACCGTCGCCGGCCAATAGAGCAATTTTAAGGTGCATATTTTATTGTGATATAATATTTAACATTTTTTCGGTGGCTTTAATAGCCGATACGGTTTGGTCCGAATCCAAGCCCCGAGTTATAAATTCTTTACTATCCAATTGCCAACGAATCGTTGTTTCGCACAAAGCGTCCGAATGACTGTTGGGCGGGATGTGAACAGCATAGTCCGTTAAACGCGGGAGGGATTTCCCTATTTTGGAATAAATCTTACGGAGGGCCTGAATAAAAGCGTCGTATTGGCCATCGCCTGAAGCAATTGCTTCATAAGATTTACCCTCAATTTCGACCCTAAGCGTGGTGCTGGGTTGCATCCCTTTGGCATGGGTGAGTACAAAAGATTCGATATGAACTTTGGCCTCTTGTTTGGTGTTTAAAACATCCGAAATAATAAAGGGTAAGTCTTCTGCCGTAACCTGTTCTTTTTTATCCCCCAGTTCAATGATGCGTTGGGTGACCTTTTTAAGATTTTCATCTGTCAGGTGAAGTCCCAACTCCTGTAAGTTTTTTTGAATATTGGCTTTCCCAGAAGTTTTTCCAAGTGCATATTTGCGTTTACGACCAAAACGTTCGGGCAATAAATCGTTGAAATAGAGATTGTTTTTATTATCCCCATCGGCATGGATTCCGGCGGTTTGCGTAAATACGTTATCTCCAACAATAGGCTTGTTGACGGGAATTCTAAAGCCGCTAAAAGTGGCTACCAACTGACTTACTTTATAAAGAGCCTCTTCTTGAATATTGATTTTTTTATCTGGAAAAAAATCATTGATCACGGCCACAATACTTGCTAGGGGTACATTTCCAGCCCGTTCTCCCATACCGTTAACGGTCAAATGTAATCCATGAGCTCCCGCGCGTACGGCTTCCATGGCGTTGGAAACCCCTAAATCATAATCGTTGTGCCCATGAAAGTCCAAATGCATATCTGGATATTTTTCACGAATGCTCGATATAAATTTAAACGTTTCAGCAGGGGTTAGAACGCCTAGGGTATCGGGTAATAGTAGTCTTTTGAACTCCTGTTCGTTTAAAAATGCCAAGTAATCCCAGACATAGTCTGGTGAATTGCGCATACCATTACTCCAATCTTCTAGATATATGTTGGAAGATATCCCAGCACTCTTGGCCTCATTTAAGCAAAACTTTAACTTTTTAAAGTGCTCGTCTGGGCTTTGTTTGAGTTGGTGGGTGAGATGGTTTAAGGACCCCTTGGTTAATACGTTTTGAACGCGTGCTCCTGCCTGGTCCATCCAAGTTAGGGATTGCCCTTGATCTAAAAAAGTCAAGACCTCGATTCGGTCGATACTTCCAATAGATTCCCCCCATTGGGTAATGGCCTGAACAGCGGACAACTCGCCCTCGGATACCCGTGCCGATGCTACTTCGATACGGTCCACGTTTAATTCTTCCAAAAGAAGTTGTGCTAAGGTCAGTTTTTCGGATGTCGAAAAAGAAACTCCTGACGTTTGCTCCCCATCTCTGAGGGTGGTATCCATGATTTCGACCAACGGGCGGCTCATCTGTTAGATTTTAAAGCGGAGTATCCTGAGCAAAAGACGCTATCTTATCCTTGATGTTCAAGAGATAATCAATATCGTCGTAGCCATTTAAAAGGTTTTCCTTTTTATAGGAATTGATGTCAAAAGACTCGGATCTGCCCGTAGAGGTCAACTGTATGCTTTGTTGGGGTAGGTCCACCACCAATTCTGCTTTGGGATTATTGTTTACTTCCTCAAAAATTTCGGCTAAAAATTCAGCACTCACCTGTACAGGGAGAACACCAATATTTAGACAGTTGTTGCGAAAAATATCTGCAAAAAAGCTGGAAACTACACAGCGAAATCCATAGTCATAAACAGCCCATGCAGCGTGTTCTCGAGAAGAACCTGAGCCGAAGTTTTTTCCACCGACAAGAATTTTACCTCCAAAGGCATTGTTGTTAAGAACAAAATCCTCTTTGGGACTTCCGTCTTGGTTGTATCTCCAGTCCCGAAAAAGGTTATCTCCAAAACCTTTCCGTTCGGTGGCCTTTAGAAATCGGGCGGGAATAATCTGATCTGTATCCACATTTTCAATTGGAAGCGGGACAGCTGTTGATGTAAGGATATTAAATTTATCGTATGCCATGGGGTTAGTTTTGAATTAGGGTTCGGGGATCGGTAACTTTTCCGGTTACGGCAGCTGCGGCTGCCACCAGTGGACTCGCCAATAGCGTTCTTGAACCGGGACCTTGACGTCCCTCAAAATTTCTGTTGGAAGTACTTACAGCGTATTTTCCAGCAGGGATTTTATCGTCGTTCATAGCAAGGCATGCAGAACACCCGGGCTCGCGTAGATGAAAGCCTGCGCTTTCTAATACGTCTAATATACCTTCTTCTTTGATGGAGTCCACTACTTTGTGGGATCCAGGAACCAACCAAGCCGTTACATGCTCCGCTTTTTGACGTCCCTTAACAATAGATGCAAAGGCGCGGAAGTCTTCAATTCTTCCGTTGGTACAACTTCCTAAAAAGACAAAATCAATTGGTTTCCCAATCATGCTGTCTCCTTGCTGATACCCCATATAATCGAGAGACTTTTCGTAAGTCGCTTCTGATCCTGGCTGGGCGTCCGCTGTAGGAATCTGATTCGAAATACCTGTTCCCATTCCAGGATTAGTTCCATAGGTAATCATGGGTTCGATAGTACTCCCGTCGATAATGATTTCTTTATCAAAAGTGGCACCTTCGTCTGTATGAAGCGTTTCCCAATAGGCCATGGCTTTGTCCCAATCGGCTCCTTTAGGCGTAAACTCTCTTCCTGAGATATAATCAAAAGTCTTTTGATCGGGTGCAATCATACCGCCTCGGGCACCCATTTCAATACTGAGATTACAAACCGTCATTCGACCTTCCATAGTCATGTCTTCAAAGACTTGACCAGCATATTCTACAAAATAGCCTGTAGCACCCGAAGTCGTGAGTTGGGAAATAATATAAAGAGCAACGTCTTTAGGACTAACTCCAGCTCCCAATTCTCCATTTACTTGGATACGCATTTTTTTAGGTTTGGGCTGCATAATACACTGAGAAGCCAAAACCATTTCAACTTCAGAAGTAC
>WTJH01000076.1 GCA_011524915.1 Flavobacteriales bacterium
TCGCGGTCGCGTCAGTCAGGCCAACAATGTGGGCCCCGCCGCTGCCTGCTTTTGTGGCTTTGACATAGGCGTCGCCGGTAGTCAGCGTGTAGCCCGGCTTCGGGTGCGTCACCGTAAACTTGTCGTCGGTAAACTGCCCCAGGCCAATGAAGCATTGCGGGACGCAAATCTTGCTGTCCTCGTAGTCGTCAGTAAACAACGACCCCCAAGCGTGGCCCAGGTAGGCGCGCTCTCCACGCCTAACGGATGCCGTTGCCGACGCATCCCAGTTGTCTTTGTAGATCGTGTAGGTCGCGGTGCGCGCGGTGGTGTCGTACGCGATCGTGTCGGTGCCAGCGCCAGCCGCCATGGTAATTGTGGCGGTCGCGGTATCTCCGTTGTAGTTAGGCCCGAACACCTCCAGCGTATCGCCCGCCTCCCATTCGCCAACGCGCAGGGTAAAGGACTCTAGGCCCATGGCCCACGCAAACGGGTCGCCCACGCTCGTTGCTGTAGGCACGAGGTACGGCGATACGCCATGGTCCGTAATAGCCAGACCTTCGCCCCCTACGCCATAGATGTTGATGGCGTCGTCAATCTGCGCAACGCTGCTATTGCTCGGGTTCCACCCCTTGGGCACCTGCGCTCCAAGCCAAGCAAACTTGGTCGTGGATGAAGTGGCGCCAATGAGGAGGCTGGCCTCCGTCACGCCGTACCGATTTCGGTACTGCATAACGGGGTTGATCGTAGTCTGCGACAGGGCCGAGTATCCCTGCACGCAACACTCCATGCGGTTCCTGTCGTCGATGCTGGCAACCGTGAAGTACAGCTTGGGCACAATGGCCTGCCCCAGCTGCGTCTCGCCTAGCTCGCTGCGCGGGATAGCAATAGAGCCAACCCAGCGCTTGTTGCGGAGGAACCATTTGTGGCCCGAGATGTCGCTCGTAAGCAGGCCAGCATTGGCTGTCGTGATCGGGTAGGTGATTGCCGTGCTCGTCGTAAAGTCCGGCATGTGGTAGGTCGGCGTCCCTACCGGCATCCACCCATTGTAGTTGCGCATCGACGGCTCAAGGTCGGCGCCTGATGCGGCAAACCCGATGTAGTTGATGAAGCGGTGGAGCGTGGGCTTTACATACTCGTGCGCGTCAATCGTGCCCGTGCTGGCCTTGGGTCGCTCGATCGTCAGGACATACAGCCCTTCGGATTCGCCATCCTGATACGCAGCAATGCCGAGGCAGCATTGCGATACGCGGTTGCCGGTCGTGCCGTCGGCGTACCGTATAGGGTACGCAGGCGTCAGGACGCGGCCAGCGGTTGTGTAGTCGCCTGCGGCATCCAGGGCGTAATAGAAGACGAGCCCGTCCTGTAGCTCAGGGATATCGTCGTCAAGCTCGTCGTCGCCCGCCTCCCAGCCAAACCCAACAACGATTGTTCGGTACTGATCGACCGCAAGCCCCTGGATTAGCGGCGCCGTCAAGTCTGGAGCAAACGCCTCCAGCTGCGCTGCGCAGTCAATGGCGTGCAAGACGCCGCCGTTCGGGCTCAACACCTCGACGACATGATCGTCATAGGCCGCGTACAGCAAACCAAAGTCATCCTGGTAAGTCAGGATGCAGTTGGCGCCTTCGCGGTTGCCCGCGTTAGTCCAGCGCTCTGTAGGGTCAGAAAGCTCGCTGTACGAGATGTTGTTGTTTTGCTCGATAACCTGCCCGATATCGAGGATCTTCTTGCCCGCCGTGACCTGCGCGTCGCTGTCGTCGTACAGGGCAAGGCCCGCTCGCTGCGCCCCACGAAGCCGTCCCGTGCGCGGGTCGCGCACGCGCATGTTGCGGCTGTCTCGACAGGTTAGCTCCTCTTGGTAGCTATACCCGTAGTTCTCGCTGATACCCCTTGCGGGGTAGGGGACGAAGACGCGCTGGGTGGCCATTAGCTAGGAGGGGCAACGCTCGTGAAGTTCCACAGGTGGTCATACATGGCGCGCACGCCCGCCACGGCGCCGCCGCGCATGGGGCCCATGTGCGGCATCATCTCTTTGTCGCGCAACTGCGTGGCCGCGTACACGGGCCCTTGCTTTATTTGCGCTAGGCGGGCTCCGGTCGGCGCCTCGGACTCGCGCTCGTACCCGCGCGCGTACGCGCGAACAATCTCGATGTACAGGCTTTCGGTCCAGTCCGGGATCGGGATAGGGCTGGTGTCAGCCCCGCAAGGCTGCCACCCCCTGCGGTAATACACCATGACCCGGCCTTGCTCATCCTGGCTTGGGGTCGGCCACAGGTCGAGGCGAGCGCGCACAGGCCCAGTATCGACGCCCACATCGTCAAGCAGGACAGACATCGACCCGCCCGAGGGCGTCAGCGTCATGCTGTTACCTTGCGTGCCTTCGCGCTGATGCACGACCGTAACCACCGACCCAGACACAGACGCGCGCAGGTACAGTTGTGGCGCGTCGTTGAGGGCCTTGGCAAAGTTTGCAGCCGCCGTAGCAGTCGTTGAGCCCAGCACAACAAACCGCGAAGTCGCGGTGTCGTCGTCTGCGTCCCCCAGCGAGTCCTTGAAGGTAAAGGTCGTGCTCGGGTTGTAAGCGTCGTCGATGACGATATTGCTGCCCGAACTCAGGCTGCTGAAGGTGACGGTGGCTTCGGCGGCTTTGCCTCGCGGCGCGTACACCACAGCCCCGTTGAACTCGAACGAGTTGGCCACCGCCAACGACCGCAGTTGCAGCAGTCGCTCCTGGGTCGTTAGGCGGAATCCGCAGTTGAGCCCGTTGGTCGGCTGCACCGCAATGATCTCGCGGAAGTCCTCGGGCAGCCATACATACGACTGGTTAGCCGTCAGGCTGAGCGTCTCCTGCGCCCCCTCGCACCATGCCCAGTTGTGCATGTTGACCATGTACTGGCCCGCGTCATTGAGGATGCGGTGCGCCCCGATGCTCGGCACATCCTCCGAGGCGAGGGTGTGCCGGATGTGGGCGATGGCGTCAGAGACGAGCAGCGTCATGTCAGGACCAGTCGCCGCCGCCGGGGCCGACCGCAATCACGCGGATCTTCCAGGCACTTGAGCCCAGGCCAGTTGCCTTGATGAACGGATAAGTGCCGTCATTCTTCGGCATGGTGATCGGGAGCTTGACAAAGCCAAGGCCCGAGTTGGCGTCAACGGAAGAGCCGCCCAATGTGATGACGGTGTGCTCGTCGTCTCCTGTGCTGCCTACGACGATCTTGACATCTATCGCCTCGAAGTTGCTTGCAACGGGCTCCAGCTGCTGCAACCACACGCCCTCCACGCCCGCAGGCATTACTGCGGTGCTGTCAGACGCCGTGCCCGTCGCGGTCAACTCGTCGATAACCGCGCCGATCTGCCCCGGCCCACACGATAGGGCCCCTTCTACCTTGACTGCTTTCCTAATCACTAGACTGCTCCAGATGTGTTGCAGGGTCGCAAAGGGCCCCACCTGCGTTGTGTCGCCAAATCGTCTCGATCCAACGATGTCTGTTGTCGGGACATCGGCGTCGGCATCCGGGCCAACTCCGGCGT
>WTJH01000150.1 GCA_011524915.1 Flavobacteriales bacterium
GAAAATCGCAAGTGAAGATTGCATTAAGGGTCGAGCTACGGGGAAATTTAAACCCGCATCTATTCCATATACGATTAGCGGTAACAGCAAGAAAAAATACTGTAATTCGAGCAGCCCTTGCGCTTTGTATTTTCTATACAACAGCAAGAATAAATAAAAGGTCAACGTAGCAAAAATAGCTATATAGGTAAGTCCACCTGGGATTCCAGTTTCGGTAAAAACGTGGATAAAATCGTTATGGGCATGATAAGGAACTGTATAACCACTAATGTGTTCTTTTCCTTCTTCAATAGAGGTGATTTTCCAATTCCCTAGGCCACTTCCGAAAATTGGATGTTCAAGCACATAGTCTAGGGCATCTCCCCAGTATTGGAAACGTCCATTAGAAGACTCTTCTGTAAAAGCAATTCGGCCAACAGTATCGCCAATAGTCGCTTTTTGGGAGGCGTTGGTTATGATTATATTAAGAAACAGGGCCAGCACATAAGGTAAAATTGTTAAGACCAATTGCACCAAGCCTATTCTAACCGTAACTTTTTTGGTGAATAGTTGATAAGCTTGAAAACATAAAAAAAGAACAAAGACTATTAACGTACTCAGTATAGCTGCGCGTGCTTCTATCAATGAAATAGCAAGAACGCCACCAAGCAGTGTAAGTATAAGTCCTAAGCGTAGAAGTGGCTTTTTAATACTGTGTAAAAGATAGAGCGCAAATGGTAATTTAAATGCGATAGAGGCAGCTGTAATATTTTTGTTACCAGCGAAACCTTTTATTAAAATAACACGTAGTCCTTCTTTTGGGTAAACTGTAGCAAAATCATTGTAATAAGCAATTAATTCTGCAACCAGAAAAAACAGAAATAAACGGCTAACGTAATAGAATTTCTTCGGAAGGTTATAGATCAAAAAATAGCAAAAGAAGATGGCGAAAAAAGTATTACCTAGCCGTGGGAGGTTTATCAGGGTTTCTACGGGGTTAATGGCATAAAAATAGGATAGTACATTCCATAAAAAATAGAATAGATACAAATAAATAAAAACACCTTTAAACAAAGGTTTAAAAGCTGTATCTAACACTTTAGGTGAAAGAAATAAGAAATAAAGACAACTAAGCAGATTAATACAACCGAGATAAATCCATTGTGGTGCTAAAATATCTATTGCTCCAAAATTGGATAGGGAGCCTGTTATGATATAAAGTAAAATTAATAGATACTTAGGAAGATCAGTTGTTTCTATCTTTAATGTACTCATTGGACGAATATTTGAAACAAATGTAAAAAAAAACCCTCGCTAGTGCGAGGGTTTAAAGTATAATACTTAAATAGTTTTTCTACTCGTCCTGAAGTAAATCAGTTACTGCAAATACAGCAGATGTAAGATAAGAACCAGTAAGTACACCAGAACTCATTGTGTCAGTTGAGTGAGCAGAGTCTGCGGAAATACGAGATGCTAAAGTTGCAGTAGCTGTTCCCCCTGCCAATGTCATCCAATCTCCTTCAACAAACATGTTATATGCAACAGAAGTATTAGCTAAGTCAGCAGTTCTCAAAGCTCTTAGATCTTGCATATCATCCAACTTAACAATAGATTCGATGTAGTTAGTTGAAGTAGTACCAGCTGTAGCAGCCGTGTAATCTCCTGTCAATCTATTGTTAGTAATTGATATAGTATATGTACCAAGAACAGGAAGAGATGTAGCAAGAGATGATAAATCTACACGTGTTAGAACTGTATTACCATCAATAATTACATTACCTGCTTCAGTTAGCGCGTTAGTTGTTAGAGAAGCTAATTTAGCATTATCTGTAACTGTTAAATAAGATGCATCAGCTCCTTCGATGTGATCGTGGTCCAAAGTTACAGCCGCTAACTCAGCGTTTGTATCAATCTCAAGAGAGTTCATGAATCCGTCAACATCAAGGTTTGCTAATTTAGTATTGTTGTCGATAACAACATCATTAAGGTAACCGTCGATATTAAGTGTGGTTAATTTAGTGTGACCTGTAACAGTTAAATCAGAATCGAATGCTAGAATAGCAGCACCAGTACCAACAGAGGCTGCACCGTTAATTGTTAACGTTGTAACAGCTGGAAGGTTAGTGTTATTCAGTTCGAAATCATCATCTTTATCAAGCTCATTGATTATAACCGTAGTAGCGTTTGGAGCTACAACTAGAGCAGAACCTGTATTAGAAACTGTACCAATTGAAACACTAGTACCACTAACTTGTAAGGTTTTCGTAACATCAAAATCTTCTGCAGTGAAAGCTCCAGACAGTTTGTTCAAAGTAATTGTACCTGATGCATTAGAAGTAAGAGCTGAAAAATCAATAGCAGCAGCTCCAGATGTAATAGTAGCTGCTTTTGTCATTGCTACTAAATGTAACTCAGCAATATCATTTGTAGTAATTTCTGCGTTTGCCACAATGCCAGGAGCAAACACATCAGTTGTAGCTGTACCTGTAATTGATATTTCAGCGGTAACACCTTCTATTGTTACTTGTGCATCTTCTGCTACTGTTTCAACAGTAACTGAAGATGTGTTAGCTTTAACTGTAACAGTTGTTGCGAGAGGCGATGAAACTGACTCAGTAACTGCATTTCCAAGATCAACTGTTTCTGCTGAAAGAAACACAAAGTATCCATCAGTTGTACCATCAGTTGAGGCACCACCATCAATATCAAGATCTCCTAAGTTTACAGAAGTTACTCCTGATCCGTCAGTGATAGTAAGAGTTGCACATGAGGTTAACGTTGATAAATCGATATCATCGTTGATGTCGTAATCTAAAAACCCACTAACAGTTCTTAGAGCTGGATAAGTCATATCACCATCAAATGAAGCATCATCGTCAATAAAACTCAAATTTGTAAATGCAACGCTATGGTCAGCAGTGGTGTTTGTAAAATCAAAACCTAATCCGGTTGAATCATCTCCTAGAATAGTTGCAATTTTAGCGGCAACATCACTAACTCTCTGAAGCTCAGAATCCTCATCGAAGTCTGTATCATTGATACTGATTGTAACAGCACCATTGATAATAACATTTGGATCATCAGTACCAGTTGAGATTAGAGATTCGACGTATTGTAAAGTTGCGATGTTGTTAATGGTAATATCTTGATTAATTACTGCATTAGCCTCTAACAACTCATCAAGATCTTCTTGGATAGCTGCTAGTTCTGCATTGATGTCAGCAACATCATCAGCGGTAGCAGCGTTGTCAATTGCTGTCTGCAATGCAGCAACCGCTGTAGCAAGAGCTTCAAGCTCACTGTCTAGGGTAGCCACACTACTGTTTACACCTGCAACATCACCTGCTACGTCAGCTACGTCATCAGCTACATCAGAGATGTCACCGGCAAGAGCAGATACTGATTGAGCTGTAGCCAAACCACTAATTGTAGCTGCAAGCGCATCAACGTCACTCTGGAGGTCAGACAGACCATCAACGTCAGCTTGAACGCCTTCGATTAATTCGGTCA
>WTJH01000052.1 GCA_011524915.1 Flavobacteriales bacterium
AAAGAGCAGATGGATAAAGAATAATTTCCGGATAAACTGTTGAAAAGACCCTCCCTTTCAGGAGGGTTTTTTTATGGAAATCAATTACTTTTAGACATGCACATGGAGCAACCGAAGCTTTTATTGGACCAACCCAAAATTGATCTGATTCTCAATCGATTGGCCTGTCAGTTGATCGAAAACCACACCGATTTTAGTCAGACGGTATTGGTGGGCTTACAGCCCCGTGGGGTTTTATTTGCAGATCGGATCATTGCAATCCTCCAAGAAAAATACGGAATTGCCTCCATCGACTATGGGATCTTGGACACGACTTTTTTCCGAGACGATTTCCGCCAACAAGACAAAACGCTTCTGGCCAATACTAGTCGAATGGAAATTCCTATTGAGGGCAAGAATGTTGTTTTTATTGACGATGTACTGTATACCGGTCGAAGTATCCGTGCGGCATTAACAGCTATTGACACCTATGGTCGCCCCAATGCTGTTGAATTAATGGTGTTAATCGATCGGCGTTTCAGTCGTCACTTACCGATCCAGCCCGACTATAAAGGAGCTCAGATCGATGCTCTACAGGGGGACAAAGTTCGTGTGGAGTGGGCTGCTGAAGATGGAACCGATCAGATATTTTTATTTTCTCAAGATCAATGAAAGAATTAAGCGTTTCACATTTATTGGGGATTAAGTACTTACAGCCCGACGATCTTCATCTAATTTTTGAAACAGCAGATCAATTCAAAGAAGTGATCAATCGCCCGATCAAAAAGGTGCCTTCGCTTCGAGATATTACAATTGCTAATCTTTTTTTTGAAAACAGTACACGTACCAAACTGTCATTTGAATTGGCAGAAAAACGATTGTCTGCCGATGTAATTAATTTTTCTGCCGGACAATCCTCCGTCAAAAAAGGGGAATCTCTGATCGATACGGTAAACAATATTTTAGCGATGAAGGTAGACATGATAGTGATGCGGCACCCCAACCCAGGGGCGGCTCACTTTTTAGCCAAACATATCGATGCTAAAATTATCAATGCGGGCGATGGAACCCACGAACACCCATCTCAAGCTCTTTTGGATGCCTATTCTTTACGGGAAAAGTTTGGAGACCTGGCGGGAAGGCGTATCGTGATCGTCGGGGATATTTTACATTCTCGAGTGGCCCTTTCCAATATTTTTGCTTTGCAAATGTTGGGAGCCGAGGTTCGTTTATGTGCTCCTTTGTCTCTCATTCCAAAGCATATAGAATCTTTGGGGGTAGGGGTAGAAACAGATTTGAGAAGAGCCTTGCGCTGGTGCGATGCCGCTAATATGCTTCGTGTTCAAAACGAACGTATGCAATTGTCCTATTTTCCATCGACTCGAGAATATGCCATGCAATACGGTCTCAATGCCAAGGTGTTAGAAGAATTGGGGAAGGAAATTGTGATTTTACATCCAGGCCCTATCAATAGGGGGGTGGAACTGAGTTCCGAAGTAGCCGATTCTCCTCAAGCCATCATTTTGGATCAGGTCGAAAACGGTGTCGCTATTCGAATGGCAATTATTTACCTTTTAGCATCCAAACTACAAGCCTAATGGAATCTACCAACGAAGCTATCTTAACAATCCCTTGGGTGGAGTTTCTCTCCCAAAGCCCTGCGTCTTTTACCGAACTATGTCGGACATTTGAGAACAGCCCCCAGGATACGATTATTGATGCCTCGGATCAATCGGAGATGAGTATTTCAGAGAACTTAGTGGCTTTTGGAACAACGGTAGCTCAGCACCAAAAGACTTTAGTACTTATTTTTCCGGCAGCGGGTGAATCGGAATTGAATTCGACCGATTGGAATGTGGTTCCAACACAGCAGGAAGCCGAAGATTTTATCTCTTTTGAACGCATGCAAAGAGACTTAGGATTTTAGGTATGAAGCTTACAATTTTAGGATGTCATTCGGCAACACCTCGTGAAAATGCGCATACGACTTCACAATTATTAGAAGTTCAAGGGGATTTATTTTTAATTGACTGCGGGGAGGGCACGCAAATGCAGCTCCGGAAATCCGGAATTAAATTCGCTCGAATCAAGCATGTTTTTATTTCTCATTTACACGGGGATCACTTTTATGGATTGATCGGTCTGATCAGTACTTTCCGCTTATTGGGACGTACGGCACCCCTTCATATATACGGACCTAAAGGGATTAAAGAAATCATTGTTTTACAACTGAAGTTAGCCAAATCTTGGACGGACTATGACTTGTATTTCCACGAGTTAGACGGCCAAGAATCTGAGCTTATTTTCGAGAATGAAAAATTGACGGTCCATACCCTTCCTTTGGATCATCGGGTATATACCAATGGATTTTTATTTCAAGAAAAACCTGGACTCCGGCAACTGAATAGAAAAGTAGCCGATAGCTATCAAATTCCGAGCTGTGATTTTGAAAATATAAAGGCGGGAAATGACTATGTTCTAGAAGACGGAACAGTAGTCTCGAACTCGGAATTGACCCAAGATCCAAAACCGACCAAGAGTTATGCCTTTTGCAGTGATACAGCATACAAAGAAGCCTTAGTTCCTTTGATTCAAGGTGTTGATCTGCTTTATCACGAGGCTACCTTTTTAGAAAAGCATCAAGATTTAGCGGCCACCACCAAACACAGCACGGTTATACAGGCAGCCACCATAGCCCAAAAGGCTCAGGTAAAGCAGTTGATTGTAGGGCATTATTCTTCCCGATACAAAGATCATCAGATGTTTTTGGAAGAAGCATATCCCATATTTGAAGCCACTCATTTGGCAGCTGATTTAAAATCTTTTGAGATATAATTTTAATCCCCAAAAACGACTTTGTACCTTGCATATATGGCACATTCGAAAGACTTAGGACATATGCGGACTACTTACACCCAAGGGGTTTTATCCCCCGAAGATGTAGGTAGCGATCCTTTTCACTTTTTTACGCAGTGGTTTAAAGCGGCAGAGGACGATTCCAATATTCGAGAAGCCAATGCGATGAGTGTATGTACGTTGGCCCCAAACGGATTTCCTCAAGCCCGAATTGTATTGCTTAAAGAATACAGCTCTGAGGGTTTTGTGTTTTATACTAATTTAGAAAGTAAAAAGGGGAAGAGTATCGCCCAACATAAGCAGGTGAGTTTGTCTTTTTTTTGGCCTTCTTTGGAACGTCAGGTTCATATCGACGGAAACGCATTTCTGATAGATGAGGCTACAGCCACCGCCTATTTTCAATCCCGCCCCAAGGGAAGTCAGTTGGGGGCTTGGGCTTCTTACCAAAGCGCGGTGGTGGAAAACAGAGCAGAATTAACAGATCGTCTAGCGGCGCTTGAAATCCAATATGCAAAAGATGAGGTATTACCCAAGCCACCCTTTTGGGGAGGTTTTCGTGTGGTGCCCCAACGGTTCGAATTTTGGCAAGGCAGACCCAATAGACTTCACGATCGAGTGGAGCTGCTCTTAACAAACGATCAATGGAA